>ONNL01000132.1 GCA_900319195.1 uncultured Ruminococcus sp.
CAATCGCGGAAGTCAGTTCTGTTTCTTAATGTTTCTGACGCGAAAAACGGTGCGCGACGTACGCGCTTTGTGAGGGTGGGCAAATACGCAAACGCCCACCCGAAACGACCACCAAAATCTGTCTGCTCATGTAGATCATCTCAAAATATGCTCTTACTTTTCCGTACAGAATTCTACCTTTTTGCCCTCGAGGATCATATTTGTTGTACGGACAGCGCACATCTTTCCGCACATCGAGCAGGTATGTCTGTCAGCAGGCGGTGTGCTCTCGAAGTAAGCCTTTGCCTTTTCCTTGTCGATAGCGATGTCGAACATAGCGTCCCAATCGACCTTGTGACGAGCCTCTGCCATAGCATTATCGGCGTCCATAGCGTGAGGTATCCCCTTTGCGATGTCGGCAGCGTGAGCAGCTATCCTGCTTGCTACGATACCCTCCTTAACGTCGTTTTCGTCGGGGAGTCTCAGGTGCTCGGCAGGTGTGACATAGCACAGGAAGTCCGCACCGCTTGCCGCTGCGATAGCTCCGCCGATAGCCGATGTGATGTGGTCATAGCCGGGAGCGATGTCCGTAACGAGAGGTCCGAGGACATAGAAGGGAGCGTTGTGGCAGATCCTCTTCTGGATCTTCATGTTGGCTGCGATCTCGTTCATAGCCATGTGTCCGGGACCCTCGACCATTACCTGTACGTCCCTTGCCCACGCTCTCTCTGTGAGCGCACCGAGCTCGATAAGCTCCGCTATCTGTCCGCCGTCGGTAGAGTCGTCAAGACATCCGGGACGGAGCGCGTCACCGAGGCTGATAGTTACGTCGAATTCGCGGAGAATGTCGAGCACCTCGTCATAGTGCTCATAGAAAGGGTTCTCGTTGCCTGTCATCTCCATCCACGCAAACAGGAGCGAGCCGCCGCGTGAGACAATGTTCATCTTTCTCTTGTCGCGCTTGAAGGCTTCGACTGCACGGCGGTTGATACCTGCGTGAATCGTCATGAAGTCAACGCCCTCCTCAGCGTGAGCACGTACGACCTTGAGGAAGTCCTCAGCTGTAATTTCAAGCAGATCCTTTTCGAGATAGCCGATAGCGTCATACATCGGGACAGTGCCTATCATTGCAGGCGACTTTGCAACGAGCTCGCGGCGGAAAACGTTGGTCTTGCCGTAGTTGCTGAGGTCCATGATAGCCTCTGCACCGAACTTTATAGCCATATCGACCTTCTTCATCTCGTTGTCGTAGTTGTTGCAGTCGCCCGAGATACCGAGGTTCACGTTTATCTTAGTCCTCATGTTTCTGCCGATACCCTCGGGAGAAATGGACTTGTGGTTGATGTTGCAGGGAATAGCCACCTCGCCTGTTGCAACGAGTGCGCGGAGAGCCTCGGGCTCGATGTATTCCTTCTTGGCAACGACTTCCATTTCGGGAGTGATCATGCCCTTCTTAGCCGCCTCCATCTGTGTGCTGTAATTTCTCATTGGTTTTATTCCTTTCATTCAGAAAATTTGCCTTTATAGTCAAATGCGTGGTCGAGCGGACCGCTCCCGTGACCCAAATCAAGTCCTGCGGAGAGTGCGCCCGAAATGTATTCCTTTGCCCGTCCGATAGCCTCACTGAGCGGATACCCCTTTGCGAGATTTGCGGCAATTGCGCTCGAAAGCGTACAGCCTGTGCCGTGAGTGTTGTGATTATCTATCCTCTCGCCGTGAAACCACTCGGAGCTGCCGTCGGTCATGTACAGAAAATCGTCCGCGTCGGAGACACTGTGTCCACCCTTGCAGAGCACACAACAGCCGAAGCTTCGGGAAATGCTTTCCGCCGCTCTCTCCATGTCCGCAGCATTTTTAACCTCAATGCCCGAGAGAAGCTGTGCCTCGGGAATATTTGGTGTGACAACGGAGGCTGTCGGGAGCAGTTCCTTTTTCAGAGCCTCATAAGCCTCACTGCTGCTGAGTGCCGAGCCGCTCGTGGCAACAGCAACAGGGTCAACGACGATGTTCTCCGCCTTGTAAAACGTGAGCCTTTCCGCGATAACTCCGATGAGTGCCGCATTCGACACCATTCCTATCTTCACCGCGTCGGGACGTATATCCTCGAAAACCGCATCTATCTGCTGTCTTAGCAGCTCGGGAGAGGTCTCCCCGACCGCTCGTACTCCCTTGGTATTCTGTGCTGTGAGAGCCGTGATAGCGCTCATTGCGAATACTCCGTTGAGAGTCATGGTCTTGATGTCCGCCTGAATGCCTGCACCGCCCGAAGAATCGGAGCCTGCAATGGTAAGTGCCGTCCTCATGGTGACACCGCCCTTTCCGCAGCCGATCTCAGTGCGCGAGCCGCACCCGTTACGTCCTCGGGAGCGAAAATTGCCGAAACTACGGCGACCCCCTTCTGTCCGCAGCCGTTTATCTCGTGTACGTTGTCAAGTCCTATGCCGCCGATAGCGGTCACGGGAATGCTGACAGAATCGCATATAGTCCTCAGTATTTCGGGAGTTATGCGAATAGCGTCCTTTTTTGTCGGTGATGGGAATACCGCTCCGACACCGAGATAGTCAGCGCCCTCGGCTTCTGCTTTTTTTGCCTGTTCTACGGTCTTTGCGGTCGCTCCGATGATGAAGTCTCCGCCTGCAATGCGCCTTATCTCAGAGACAGCCGCGTCCTCAATGCCGACGTGAACACCGTCCGCACCGCTTCTGAGTGCCGCCTCGTAGTCGTCGTCGATGATAAGCGGGGCATTGTACCTGTGGCAGACCGCGGCAAGCTCCCTCGCCTTTGATATGAGCTGTTCCGTATCGAGCTCCTTTTCACGAAGCTGTACGCAGGTCGCACCGCCGATAAGTGCCTGTTCTACGACTTCTGCAAGGCACCGTTCACCGATAGTCGCGCTGTCGGTTATCGCATAGAGCGTAAGCATTTCGGGTTCAAATTTCATGGGTCTCGACTCCTCTCAGATAGTTTTCGGGGTCATCGCAGGTCATAAGACCGCTCATTATGCAGGCTCCCGAAGCGCCTGCCGCCCGTACCGAAGCAACGTTATCGGGCGATATACCGCCTATCGCGTACACAGGTATCTCTACCGCTCCGCAGACCTCTCCGAGCAGACCGAGACCGCGCGGAGCAAGTCCCCTTTTGCAGTCCGTAGCGAAGATGTGTCCGAGCGTGATGTACGCCGCACCGAGCCTCTCCGCCTCCTGCGCGTCCTCAACAGAGTGGCACGAAGCGCCGATAACGGCGAAGTGCTCCCTGTCCTTGTCAGTCAGCTCGCGGAGAGCTTGCAGTGGAAGATGTATCCTCTCAGCACCGAGAGCCGCCGCAGTCCTGTAAAAGCTGTGCAGAATACAGGGAGTGCCGTATCTGCCGCATATCCTCATGACCTCTGCCGCAAGTACCGAATATTCGCTCTTGGGGAGGTCTTTCTCACGCAGGACTATTGCCCTCGGGTGAGCCGCGGCTATCCTCTCAATGCGCGTGAGGAAGTCCCCGCGGCAGAGCTTTCTGTTCGTAATACAAATAATATCAGACATAGAGGTAATCGTTGAGCACGGGCTGGAGTCCCTCGCCCGACATATCGTCGTACATCTTGGGGAGGCTTCTTGTGTCAGCTATCTCAAACTGCTCGTCGCCCTCCTCGCCGCACTCCTTGCCTGTGTACTTGCTCTCGTGGTCACCGATACCCGTGGAAACTCCTGCGGATATTTTCGTCGCGGCGATCTTCACGATACCGTTTCTGAATTCGCGGCTCTCGCGTGAGGACACGGTTATTCCCACGAAGGGAAGGAAGATTCGGTAAGCGCAGAGTATCTGGCAGAGCTGTCTTTCGTGCACGTCGAGCGGATCTATCTTCTCGTTGTTGACAATGGGGCGCAGTCTCGGACATGAGAGCGATATTTCAGCCTGCGGATATTTCCTTTGCAGGAAGTACATATGGAGCACGCTTGCGAGCGCGTCCCTGCGGAAGTCCGAGAGTCCGAGCAGAGCCGAGCCTGCAACTCCGCGCATTCCCGCCATGAGAGCTCTCTCCTGCGCGTCGAAGCGGTATGGGTACACTCTCTTGTGACCCTTGAGGTGAAGCTGCTCATAGCGGTCGGAGTCGTAGGTCTCCTGAAAGACGGTGACGTAGTCAACGCCGCACTCGTGAAGATAGCGATAGTCCTCGGTATTCATGGGGTAGACCTCAATTCCGACAAGTCTGAAATATTTTCTTGCAAGCTTGCAGGCTTCACCGATGTATTTCACGTCGCTCTTTGCACGGCTCTCACCCGTGAGAATGAGAATCTCCTCCATGCCGCTGTCCGCGATGACCTTCATCTCGTGCTCGACCTGTTCAAGTGTGAGCTGCATACGCTTTATGTCGTTGTAGCAGTTGAAGCCGCAGTAAACGCAGTAGTTCTCGCAGTAGTTGGCTATATACAGCGGAGTGAAGATGTAGACCGTGTTGCCGAAGTGCTTCTGTGTCTCAAGACGTGCACGCTCAGCCATTTTCTCAAGAAACGGCTCAGCCGCAGGTGAGAGAAGTGCCTTCAGGTCCTCGACCGTCACCGTCTCGTGAGTGAGTGCACGGCGGACATCAACGGCTGTATACTTATTATAATCATAGCTCTCGACCTCGGACATGACCCTTTCACGAATGTCCGACTTGATCTGCTCCATGCCCTCCATGTACGCCATGTGGTCGGTACGCGAGGACGGGTCATTTTCAAGCTCATGCTTCCTTTTGAGAGCCGGCTCCGAGAGCTTTTCGGAGTCTACAAAATAATTGTTGTCCATTTTCGCCGCGCTCCTTAATCCCTGAGAAATCCTGTGAGGGAATCCGAGGGTGCTGCCCCTCTTGTGAGTACACGTCCGAGACCGGCAAGGTAAGCCTTTCTGCCCGCCTCTACCGCATTCCTGAACGCCTCAGCCATAACGGGCAGGTCGCCTGCTGTTGCAAGCGCGGTGTTGGACATTACTGCCGCCGCACCCATCTCCATAGCCTCGCAAGCCTGTGACGGTCTGCCTATACCTGCGTCAACGATTATCGGCAGATCTATCTCGTCAATGAGTATCTGTATGAAATCGCGTGTAGCAAGTCCCTTGTTGGAGCCGATAGGCGAAGCAAGCGGCATTACAGAAGCCGCACCTGCGTTTACGAGGTCACGCGCTGCGTTGAGGTCGGGGTACATATAGGGCATTACGATGAAGCCCTCGTTTGCGAGTATCTCAGTAGCCTTTATAGTCTCCGAATTGTCGGGGAGAAGGTACTTCGTATCGCGCATTATCTCTATCTTCACGAAGTCACCGCATCCGAGCTCACGGGCAAGACGTGCGATACGTACAGCCTCGTCAGCATTTCTTGCACCCGATGTGTTCGGGAGGAGCGTGACGTTCTTGGGAATATAGTCGAGAATGTTCTCCTGATCCTTTGTGTTTGCTCTGCGTACAGCGCAGGTGATTATCTCTGCGCCTGCGTACTTGACTGCGGCTTCGATGAGCTTGAGGGAATATTTTCCCGAGCCGAGAATGAATCTCGAATCAAACTCGTGACCGCCGATGATAA
Source organism: uncultured Ruminococcus sp. (assembly GCA_900319195.1). Lineage (GTDB taxonomy): Bacteria > Bacillota > Clostridia > Oscillospirales > Ruminococcaceae > Ruminococcus. Next base: position 5,525 of record ONNL01000132.1, read on the forward strand.
GCTTGTCATTTTTGCTTTCTGACATTTTATTACTTCCTTTTTAAAAATATACTTTTCCCTGTGCGGAGCGGTATCAGCCGCCGCCGACAAATCTTACGACCTCAACGGAATTGCCGTCCTCGAGCACCGTCGAAGCATAATTACACTTCGGCAGTATCTCCTCATTCAGCTCGACCGCGACTCCCTTTTCGTTGTACCCGAGCTCCGCAAGCACCTCTGATACCGTCTTTCCGCTGACATCATGCTGTTCACCGTTGATCTTTACCATACCGCACCTCCTCTTCATAATATCTTGTAAGATCTCGCAAATACTCACGAAATCTCAGTTTTTCAAATTCATACCGTTATGGCAGCGAACCTCCTATGTCCAACGCGATCATCTGTCTTGCAGAGTCCAAACTTCCTTCGTACTGCCTATCCATAACCGGGCGTCAGCTCAACTCCCATTCACTGAACTCAGCCAAACAAAAGGAGCACCCGCAGGTGCTCCGATACATCTTAAATATTAAGCTCCTTACTTACGTTGGCATTATCCAAATCAAGTTAAAGGGTCGAAGGTAGCACCTTCCTCTCAGCCTGTCCCACAAGCTCCCCGTATATTATATTATACCACACTGCTCAGAAAAAATCAATAGGCGTGGGAGAACATTTTCCGAGGTATCAAAATTGTGCATTTTGTATAAGTCCAAAGTGGAGCGTCCCCCTTCAAAGAGCCTTTTTTCACCGTATGAGAGGGCCGGAATTTGTTATTATTCACAAATATTTGTCAATGTTGTAAAAGTCTATTGATTTTTCATTCAATGTATGTTATAATAACTCTGTTGAGTTCATTTTTTGTTAATAATTTGATAGTACGACATGGAGCGTGTGAATATGAATATGATAAAGTGTCCGCATTCACATTTATACGATGCGGATAAATATAAAAGCTGCCCCGTCTGTGAAAAGGAGAGAGCCGCAGGAGTCTCACCGAAAAAGGCAAAGCGCGTAAAGGTCAAGGCGAGGGTCGCAAGGGTAGAAAAGTCCGAGCCTGTCAAGACTGAGAAGCCAGTAGAGAGACGCTCAGAACACGTAAAGGCGGAAAAGCCCGTCGAAAGGCGCTCAGAACCCGTAAAGGCGGAAAAGCCTGTCGAGAGACGCTCAGAACCCGTAAAGGCGGAAAAGCCTGTCGAGAAAACGCCCGAGCCTGCCAAGACTGAGAAGCTTGTCGAGAGACGCTCAGAACCCGTAAAGGCTGAGAAGCCTGTCGAGAAAACGCCAGAGCCTATAAAGGCTGAGAAGCCTGTTGAAAAGAAACCCGAGCCCGTCAAGGCTGAGAAACCATTCGAGAAAACGCCCGAGCCTATAAA
>ONNL01000076.1 GCA_900319195.1 uncultured Ruminococcus sp.
GTGGAAGAATTGCAGTCCCGTGCCGTACTTCATTGCCGCAGTTATCGCGCAGATACGGCTGTCCTTGTCCGCAAGCTCAACGAGCTCCCTGCCGAATACGGTGGAGTAGCACTCGTCCGCCGAGACCTCTGGATTGCCCGTAACAACGTCAAATTTCGAGATTCCGTGGTACTCTCCGGGGTTCTTCTCCGCTGGGATATATCCCTTTCCCTTGACGGTCTTTGCGTGGATGAGCACGGGCTTGTGGTAGGTCTTTGCCATACGCAGTACCTCGTCAAGCTCCGTGAGACTGTGCCCATTTACCGGACCGAGGTAGATGAAGCCCATTTCCTCGAATATCGTGCTGTTTTCAAGTATCCTGTTTTTCAGCGTGTCCTTGACGTACTTCATTCCGCGGGTGAGACTTGTACCCCCGGGTATCTTTCCGAGTCCCTTCTCGATAGCCCTCTTGGTATCGAGATATTTCTCCGTATTTCTGAGACGTGTGAGGTACTTCGAGAGCGAGCCTACGCTCTTGGAAATAGACATATTGTTGTCGTTGAGAATGACTATAAGATTGCTGTTTGCGCTGTGGCTGATGTTGTTCATCGCCTCATAGAACATTCCGCCCGTCATCGCTCCGTCGCCTATGACCGCGACCACATAGTTGTCACTGCCCTGATTTTTCATTGCCTCACCGATACCGCAGGCAGTCGATACGGAGGTACTGCTGTGACCGCTTATAACGGGGTCATGCTCCGACTCTGAGGGCTTCGGGAATCCCGATATGCCGCCCTTTTTTCTGAGCGTACCAAAATCCCCGGCTCTGCCCGTGAGTATCTTGTGCGTGTAGGACTGATGTCCCACGTCCCAGATTATCTTGTCCTCGGGCGAATCAAAGCTGCGGTGTATAGCCATTGTAAGCTCCACAACACCGAGATTTGAAGCAAGGTGTCCGCCGTTTTTCGATACGGTCGAGATGAGCATATTCCTTATTTCGCTGCAAAGATATGCACACTGCTTCAATGACAGATTTTTAAGGTCATCGGGCAAATTGAGCTCGTCGAGCGAGACTCTTGTCACCTGATTTTCATTTTCCTTACTGTTTTTCATTATCCTGAAGCGGAATTATCCGCTGCTCCTTTTGATTGATTTATATTACAGCGCAAAGCCGCGGTGTCCCTGCGGACATCACTTCTCCGAGCCGTTATCTTCCGTAATTTTAATCTGAGCCTCGTCAAGCTGCTTTCTGCAAGCCGCCGAGAGCTTTACCCCCTCGCTGTACAATTCCACCGATTTCTCCAGCGGGAGCTCACCCTTTTCAAGCTCCGAGACTATCTCCCCGAGCCTTTTCAAGTTGTCCTCAAAGCTGACTTTCTTTTCCATTCACATCACCATTTTTCGATTATCTCAGCGGAAGCTCCGCCCTTTGCAAAGCGCAGCTCGATACGTTCTCCGCTCTGTATCTTTTCCGAATCCTTAATGAGCTCACTGCCGCTGTATGCAAGCGAATATCCCCTCGACAGCACCTTGAGCGGACTCATTGCCTCAAGTCCCGCGATATTTCTTTCGAGTGCCGCATTCCTGCTCTCTATGCACCGCAGAGCCGCTGTTTTCAGCCTGCCCTCGAGATTTGCGAGCTTCTCCTTATTCACCCTGAAACGATTCTCGGGGGACTGTGCCGCAAGCCTTGCGTCGAGTGCCGAAAAGCGCTCCATACAGCTCTTGACCGCGGACATTGCCGAACTCCCGGCGCGTCCCTCGAGCATATCTATCCTCTCGTAAAGGCTCTCTATCGACGGAGCAGCAAGCTCTGCCGCCGCCGACGGTGTAGGCGCTCTCAGATCTGCGGCAAGGTCACAGACAGTGAAGTCCACCTCATGTCCGACCGCCGATATTACGGGTACCTTGCAGTTATACACCGCATATGCCACCTTTTCGGTATTGAATGCGCTCAGATCCTCGGACGAGCCGCCGCCGCGCCCGACTATTATCACATCGCACCCTGCGCTCTCGGCGCGGAGTATTCCCCTGCACACCGAATCCGGCGCACCCGCACCCTGCACAAGAGCGTTCATCGCATAGACCTCACAGACAGGATACCGCCGTGTGAGGACATTGATAACGTCCCTGACAGCCGCTCCCGTGAGCGACGTGACGACTCCTATCTTCTTCGGGAGCGAGGGAAGCGGTCTCTTGTGAGCCTCGTCGAAAATGCCCTCCTTTGCGAGCTTTCGCTTTAGCTGTTCAAGTGCCGCACTTGCCGCACCTGCGCCGTCGGGCAAAACATCATTCACGTAGATCTGGTACTCGCCCGTCTTTTCATAGACTCCGACGCTTCCCGAAACTATGACCGACATACCGTCCTCAAGCTCAATTTTCAGCCTTGAAGCCGCACTCGCAAACATGACCGCACGTATCGCGCTCTCGCTGTCCTTTAGAGTGAAGTAGAGATGTCCGCTGCGGTAATGGTCAACAAAGTTCGATATTTCGCCCTTTATCATTATGCCTCTCAGGTTTTTGTCGCCCTTGAGCACGAATCCGATGTATTTGTTTATCTGTGAAACTGTAATTACAGGCATATTCACTCTCCTGTGTGCTTCAAATAGCCGTATATAGCCACTCCTGCGGCATTGTCGCACGAGAACTGCGGCTCCGCGAAGCTTGCATTTCCGAATCGGGAAATTATCCTTTCACGTATCAGCGCGTCTGACATGACTCCGCCTGCGAAAACGAGCGGAAGCTCGCCGTGCCTTTCGACAGCATACTCCGTCATTGCGATGACCGCCGCGGAAATAAAGTCAAGGCAGTAAGCCGCGATATTCTGCGGACTTTCACCCTTTTCAAGCATATCACGGCACTTATTTTCAAGTCCCGATAGACAGCAGCTGCCGTCCTTGATGACGGGTCTCACCTTTAAATGCCTGTCCGCCTCAGCTGCGAGCTTTTCAAGCTCAGCACCGCACGGGAAATGCAGTCCGAGCATAACTCCCACGCGGTCAACAGCCTGTCCTGCCTTGAGGTCGAGCGACGTGCCGACCTCCTCTATTCTGAGAACATCCTCGCTGTCGGGACTGCACAGCAGACAATCCGTAGTGCCGCCGCTTACATGAAAGGCAATGAACTGCTCGTGCACGAGGCTGAGCCTGTCCGCCGAATACAGCGCCGCAAGGATATGTCCCACCTGATGCGAGGTGGTGTGCAGCTCGGTGTCCGTGAGAGCCGCAAATGAACGCGCCAAGCCCTCTCCCACCAGAAAGCACGGCATATAGGAGCCTTCAAGATTACGCGGTCTTGCCGAAGCCGAAACTGCCGCAAAGCCGTGAGCCCCATGCTCCGCGCATAGCTGCTCTATCATATCGGGGAGCTGCTTTGTGTGATGAAATACCGCGTCGCTCTGACGCAGACCAAGCTCACCGTCCTTTACGGGCAGGAGCTTTTTCATCTGATATATCCTGTTTTCCTCACTGACATAGACTGCCGCCGAGGTAGTGTAGTTGCTCGTATCAACTCCGAGGAATTCAGGCATTTTCCTCAGCCTTTTCTTTTTCAAGGTCGCGTGCAAATGCACCGAGGACTCCGTTGATGAAGCCCGTATCCTCCTGATATGTATAGTTCATCGAGAGCTTTATCGCCTCGCTGATAGCCGCATTCACGGGAGTGTTCTCATCGTAGAGCGACTCATACAGAGCTATCCTCAGTATAGCGAGGTTTATCTTCGGTATTCTCGGGAGCTCTCTCGATTTGCTGTATCCTGCGATGATATTGTCAAGCTCATCGCGGTGCTCAAGAGTTCCGTCAACGATCTTCTTAACCTCATCATTTACGGTTATCTCGTCGATGTCCTCTGCTATCGCATAAAGCTCCTGAATATCATCATCGCGCAGAAGCTGTTCAAAAACGAGCTTGAATGCGCTGTCTCTTATTTCACGTCTTGTCATTTATTTCTCCTTACTCAAAGACCACACCGTTGACCGTAACGTTTACTCTTGCAACGGTGAGTCCCGTCATGCTCTGTACGTTATCCTTGACTGCTGTCTGCACTTCCTGTGCAACACTGCAAGCCTTAACGCCGCTCTTTACGATTATCTTCATATCTATCGCAGCGACCTCGCCCATCATGCTGACCCTTATCGGTCTGTTGACCTTGAGCTTGCTCATCTTGTCTGTCTCACCGTCAAGACGAGCCACACCCTTGACGTCAAGTGCAGCGAGTCTTGCAACAGTGATTATAACGTCCTCAGATATTTTAATGCGGCTTTTTATGACCTCTTTTGAAATATCCATTTTGTACCTCCTGTGAAAGATTTTATGAATAATTTTTTAATTAACAGAGTGCATAATCATCCTTATATATTATACCAAAAAAAAACGGAATGTTCAACTACTTTACCTCAAAAATTCTGATATTTTCAGCAGAAACTTCTGATTCGTCAAGTATTACCTGTTTTATAGCCGCTGCCTGACCCTTATCGAGTCCCTGAGTCTTTACAACGACCTTCGCACTCTCGCCGTCAAGGTAGACAACGCAGTCCTCATAGCCCTGCGCTTTGATGAGCGATTCGATAGTCCCCTCGCTCTCTATGAGCTTCGATACCTCGACAGCATTCAGAGCGTCCGTCACCATTTCGTCCTCTGTAACGTCACCGCCGCCGATTATCGTCTGCAAGGTCTGCACCGCTTCGTCGCGGCTGTTCATTCTGTCAAGACGTGCCTGTGCGAAGTAGTCGTTTGCGGCAGGCTCGACCTCGGCATTGACAAATTCCGTGTCGCCGTAGTTCTCCGCGCTCTCCTCGCTCACCGTGCTCACCGTGCTGCGTTTCTTGTCCGCACTCGGAGCTGTTGAATAGTTTATGTACACAGCTACCGCAAGCATGAGCGTGAGGCAGGTCATGATTATCTGCTTTTTTCCGATTATTACTGTTGGCTTTTTCATAGTTATATCTCCTTCATTCAAGCTTTGTCACGTAAATTTTCCCCGTGGGGATTCCGAGCGCCGCTGATACGGCTTTGTATATCTTTTCACAGACCACGGGACTGTCACAGCCGCTGCACGCCACAACAGCTCCCGTTATCTCGGGACATCTCACTGTCTCGACAAGTGCCGACCTTCCGTCACCTCCGCCTATCATCACATATTTGCTTTCCTCCTCTGCTTTGTCCCCGGACTTGCTTGACCGTCCCTCCTCCGCATAGACATACCTCTCGCCGCTCCCGACAGTTAGATACACCCTCACCTCGCCTGCACCGTCGATACTGCTCAAGAAGTCCGCAAGCTTTTCCTCAGTCCTTCGGCAGTAGATGTCCGCCTCATCAGACAGGGGAGCCGCAGGTGTCTCCGCTTTTTCAATCCCACCGCCCTTCCCCGAGGGCAGCACGGACGACAGCATTATCAGCAGCATTCCGCATATCCCGAGAGCCGTTATCACCGTCAGCCGCTTCTTGTCCTTTTTCATGTTCTTCAGCTTTTCAGGAATTTCCATCAACTACCTCCGTTTCACTTCCGAGACTGCCTCTGACTGCCGCCGCTGCCGCTTCAAAATCATCCGCCTCAACGGTGACTCTACTTATATATATGCTCCCGTCCTCAGAAATATTAACCTCGGCGCTTATATTCCCGACCGCTATCCCTGCCGCCCCGAGCTGTTCCCTCAGCACCGCCTCGATATTTTCAGCCGCCTGCCTGCAAAGCTCATCATTATAAAGCTCCTCGGAATACGAGCTCTCGGGAGCTGCATACCGCTCAAAATCGGGTAGCTCCAGCTCGGGCAGCTTCGTCAGCGGCATGAGTATCACCGATACCAGCACAAGCTCCAATATGAGCCGTACCTGTGCCGCAAGCCTTGTCCCCGAGGTGAGATTTTCGACAGCGCATATCCCGCCACATACAAGGCAGACCGTGAGCACCAAATTTCCGAACTGTTCCATTATTTCACCGCCTGCATCAGTATCGCCGTGCACAGTATGAACATGAGTCCGAAGCCGATGAGAACGCTCTGTGCAATGGCAAGTCCGCTGTCTATGCCGCCCATGAGCTTTTTGAGCTGAGGTGCCGTGAGCAGTTCCGCCGCCGCTCCGCCTATCATGAGGACTGCCCTGAATGCGAGCAGCTCCAGTATAGGCGGCAGCATTATCAGTATGACCGCTATCGTGCCTGCCGTCCCGACAGTGCCGCGTATCACGTCGAAGCTGCTCCGTACCGCCGAATATGCGTCCGAGACCGCTCCGCCAACAATTGGCATCATTCCCGACATCATAAACCTTGCCGTCTTTGTCGCCGCTCCGTCAGCCTTGCCTGCAAGAGTGCATTTCAGCGAAACAAAGCCTGTGAACAGCGTCACCGAGACTGTCATGCACCACACCGCCGCCTTTCTTATCACATTTGCTATCCCCTCAAGCTGTGCCCTCGGGAATACGGCAGCGGTCACCGCAAGTGCCGCAGAAGCGCTAAGCACAGGCATCAGCAGCTTGTCAGCAAGTCCCGTCACAAGCTCAGACGCGCCAAGTATCATCATGTTGTAGAGACTTCCGCTCGCAACTCCGCCAGAAGCTACGGTAAGACCAGCAAAGACGGGGACAAAAACAAGAATGAAGCTCCCTCCGCTGTCTATCGCCGTTAGGGTGCGCTCGTATGCGCCGAGAAGCTGCGGAGTGAGTACGGCAGCAGCCGCAGTAATGCTGATAAGACCGTATAGCGACGACGCTGTCCCCGTGAGAAGTCCCTCCCCGAGACTCCCGACGACAGCCGTGAAAACCGTTACGATAAGCACGCTCCCGAGCAGCTTTGACGGCGCTCCGAGGTCGCTTTTGACCCTGATCACGACTCTTTCGGCAAGTCCGCCGAAGCTCATGTCACCGACCTCCTCATACCCGAAGTCCGCACCGCTGTCCGCAAGCATTTCATCGACCTCGGCGGCAATTTCCGCCTGAGTGTCCGAATTTTCCTCGGCACTCGCGCAGACGGGCACCGTAAAGGTCAGCAGGAAAAATGTAAAAATCGCCGCAACAATTATTCTTTTCATATCCTTACATCTCCGAGAAACGTCCCTATCCGGCTTACTACCGCCTTTATCAGCGGTATGCTCATGAATGTCAGCGCACATCTTCCCCACAGCTCCGCCGCCGACGCGATCGCGTGTTCACCGCTGTCACGGCAGAGCTCACAGGTGAGCTGAGTAATGAAGCATATCGCTCCCGCCTTGAAAATCAGCGAAATATAGCTGTCCGAGATACCTGCCTGAGTAAATACCGCGCTTATTTCGCCGAGCATGGGCGACAGGAAGTACATGAAGCCGCCGAATATGACCGTGCACGCCGCAAGTGCGAGCATGAGCGACTGCTCCTGACAGTACCGACGGAGCATGACCGCCAGAAATGCCGATACTATGCAGAATACCGCCGTTGAAAAGCTGCTCTCTACCATAGTCCGAACACCGATTTCACCGTATCAAAAAGGCTGCCTATCTCCTGAACGATGACCACCAGCACGACTATTAGTCCCGCGAGAGTCGTCATCATTGCCTGTTCTTCGCGCTCCGCACGCTTCAGCACAAGGTTCAGCACCGCTACGATTATCCCCGTCCCTGCAATTTTAAAAATCAGATCTATGTTCATTTTTCCACCTAAATTATAAGTATTCCCAGCATGACCCCGAACAGCGTCCCTGCCGCCCGATAGAGTCGGCTTTTTTGCCGATATTCCTCAGTCCGCTGTCTTTCAAGGCACTCAATTTCCGATTCGAGCACTGCTATCGACGAGAGCTGTCCCTCAATGTCACTTGTCCCGAGAATGTCCCCGAACCGCAGAATTATGTCCCTCTCCTCGCCGCCGAGCTCCTGTTCGTTTGCCGCCTTTCGCCACAGCTCGTGAAAGTCCTCGCCGCTGCTGTACCTCTCAGGGAGCTTTTCAATGAAGGACAGCTCCCCGAATCCGCAGGATCTCAGCTCACGTGAGAGTCTGTACACATCAGCGCCGGTGCTCCGTATCAGTACCGCGCTCCGTCTGAGCATTGTACCAATCTCCCTGCAAAGTCCGCGACGGCTTTTAAGCTGTTCCGAGAATTGTATTCCGATGAGTGCTCCTGCCGCCGTAAAGAGCAGTGCCGCCGCTATCCTAAGCACTTTTCGCAAGTCTCCTTATCTCGCGCACCGATGACGGAGAATCGCTCCCCGTCAGGAACACAGCATAGTCGAAAACTCCCGCGGAAACAAGCTCAGAGATGAATTTTCTGCGAGAAAGGTCCTCAAACGACTCCGCGTGGACAGTCGCCGTGAACCTCACTCCGCTCCCGAAGCCGCTGAGTATCGCCTGTGAGTCGGAATTCTCCGATATTTCGTCACAAAAGACCATGTACGGAGAGAGCGTCCTTATCGCTGAAGCAATGCCGCCTGCGCGGTCGAGTCCGACTATCACATCGGTCAGTGTCCCCGTGTCACACGTCGGGACACCATCAACCGTCCCCGAAAGCTCGTTTCGCTCGTCGATGAGGGAGCACTTGAACAGCTCGCCGTAAATCCTGCACACATCGCGCAGAACTGTAGTCTTTCCCGAGTTGACACCGCCGCAGATAAGGAGCGAGCTGCCAAACGGGACACGTCCGACTATCCGCTCTGCACAGCCTTTCACCTCACGGGCGACACGAAAATTCAGCGAGGTCACATCACCGATAACACCGCTCTCGGAATATACTCCGCTCACCCCGACACGAATCCCGTTTTCAATAACGAAAAATCCCTGCCGAAGCTCACGCTGACAGCTGTGTACGGAATAGTGACAGAGCTTGCTTACAGTCTCCGAAATTTCGGCTGATGTCACCATCAAATCAACGTCCGCAAGCTTACTGCATAGTCTGCCGTGAGTATCGGTGAAGCATATCCTTGACGGGTAAACGAGAGCAAGTCCCCTGCCGTTATATAGTCTGACCTCGGAGAGCTTTGACCTGTTTGCCGGCGAAGTCCGCAACACTGCGTTTCTCAGTCTTTCGGGGAGATAGTCGGCTATCACCTCAAGGCTTGTACGTCCCATTCTGTATCAACTCCTCACGATAAATATTATTCACGAACAGGCTGATTTATGACTTAAAAATGAGCATAAAAAAAACAGCACCGAAGTGCTGTTTTTTAGATCTGAAATTATTCCTTTACACCGCCGAGTGCAACGCCGCCGATGATGAACTTTGAAAGGATGAGATATACGACAACGATAGGAATAATACTAATAGCGATAGCTGTATAGTTTACACCGAGGTCGGTAAGTATATCACTCGCACCAAGTCCTGAGATCATCATAGGAAGTGTCTTTTCCTTAGTAGGATTGGTAAGAAGTATAAGGTTCGGAGTATAGAAGTTATTCCAGTTAGCGATGAAAGCAAATATTGCCTGAACCGCAACTGCGGGCTTCATCATAGGCATTGCGATCTGAACAAAGGTTCTGAACTCGCTGCATCCGTCGATACGAGCTGCTTCAACGATGTCAGCAGGGAACGATGACTTCATGTAAGATCTCATGAAGTAAACGATCGCAGGTGACGCAACAGCAGGTATGATAAGGGGAAGATAGCTGTCCTGAAGACCGATCTTGCTCATGAATGTAACGAATCCGGCAGAAGTAACCTGCATAGGAACCATCATTACAACGAGAATTGCCATGTAAGCAGCTTCCTTGATCTTGAAATCATAGATCTGAATGCCGTAAGCAGTCAGGCATGAAAAGAAGATCGCAAGGAATGTTGCACATACAGCCTGGAATGCGCTGTTTCTGAAGCCGTAGAACGGCATGAATGCTGTCTTATAGTCCGCATCTGCGAGGAGCTTCTTGAGGTTCTTGAAGAGATGATCGCCGGGAACAAAGCTGAATCCGTTGATGGCGATATCTGTGTTCTCTCTTGAAGAGTTGAGAAGAAGCATGATCATAGGAGCGAGACAGATTATAGTAAGAATAAGGAACCATACAAATAATATGCCGGACTTTACTCTCTGCTTGAATATGTAATTATCCTTTTTGCTTCCGTAAACAGATTTCATATTACTCATATTGAGAACCCTCCAAACTGCTTATCCTTAAGCTTTGCCTGCTTTGCATTTTTCTTGATCTGCTTCTTGCGAGCGATAGCGTCCTTATCTCTTGAGATATACAAGCCGATAAGACCGAGGCAAAGTGTTACGAGGAACAGAATTACAGAGGCAGCACCTGAAAGGCCGTAGAATCTGTTGCCCTCCATCTGAACCTCCTGGAAGTAGTTCCTGTATATGAATACCGCAACTGTTTTCAGATGATCTTCCTGCTTGAATTTGCTTGTGCTTACTCTGAAGAGGAAAGGAATATCGAACATCTGGAGACCACCGATCATAGATGTGATAAGTGTGTATGACATGATAGGTGTAAGAAGCGGAAGTGTTATCTTTCTGAATGTCTGACCCGAGCTTGCACCGTCGATGCTTGCAGCCTCGAAGAGAGACGGGTTGATACCGAGAATACCTGACATAAGCATGATCATGGTATTACCGAACCACATCCAAGTCTGTATGAACCATACAGAAGCTCGTCCTGCCCATTCACCCGAAACAAACTTGACGTTTTCGTCAACAATGCCTGCCTTGAGGAGAATAGAGTTAAGAGCACCCGGACGCTGTCCATCGGCAAGTATCTGATAGAACATGACAGCAACAGAAGCTGCTGTGATAACGTTAGGAAGGTACATAACTACCTTAAAGAATCCCTTTCCGGGAATTCTGAGCTTAGCGTCAGTAAACCATACGGCAAGAGAAAGAGACAATGCAAGCTGAGGAATAAAGTTACCTACCCAAAGAACAATAGTATTCTTAAAGCATTCGATAAAATCCTCGTGCATATTTGTGTGCCATTTGAAGAGCGTTCTGCTTTCATAATCGCCTTCCTTGGCATTTGTAAGTAAAACTCTGAAGTTATCCAGACCAACAAAGTCATCCTTTGTCAAGCCCTGATTATATCCCGACTTTGCGAGAACACCGTTTCCGTAAAAGCTAAGAATAAATGTCTGGATAAGCGGCCAAAACGTAAAAATAAAATAAACAGTAAAAAAAGGTAAAATAAAGATGTAGCCATACTTAGCATAGCTGACCTTCTTTATTCTTCTCTGAGCGGCTGAAGCCATCCTCACACACCCTCTCGAATTAATAGATTGCTTTAATATAATATACAACCTACGGAGCAGTATGCCCCGTAGGTTGACATTACATTGTATAGGGTTGTACTATACTTAATTAGCCGATAGATACACCGGGAACGTTAGCAACAACGTTGTCCTCGAATGCAGCTACTGTATCATCCCAAGACTTGCCAGCAAGGTAGTTTTTCTTAACAGCGTTGATGAACTGTGTCTTGATAGCAGCATCGTAAGGTGTGATAAGACCATTGAAGTCAAGGCTCTTTACGTTCTCAGCAAGCTCAGCATAGAAGTTCTGGCCATCCTTGAACTCGCCTGTGATATCCTGGTTGAATACTGTGTTAGAGCTGATGAGCTCATCCATAACAGTCTTGTTGTTTACGAACTCAGGCTTTGTTGTAGCATAAGTCTTCATAGAGTCGTTTGTAACTGTTGCAGACTTGATGAGAGCCTGTGCCTCTTCACCGTTATCTGTAGCAGGGTTAACAACGAGCCATGTACCGCCCCAGTAGTAAGGTGTCGGGCCCTGGCAAACTGCCCACTTACCGTAGGTTTTTCCACCTACGCCGCCGTTAGCATCGAGGAAGAAGCCGCCGAAGCCCCATGTGGATACGAAGTAACCCATGCAAGAGCCGTCAACGCCTGCTGCCTGCCATGAACCATCAGTTGCCCACTGCTCGTTCTGTGTAACACCGCCCATATCCCAGAGGGTCTTAGCTGTGTCAGCGAACTTCTTGCAGGAATCATCTATCTGGAGAACGTCGTTCTCGTCAACCCAAGGCTGTGTACGTCCGCAAGCGAATGCCTGCCACATACCACCGAGTGTATCAGCGAGAGCTGTCTTACCGCCGGACTTGTCAGCAACTGTCTGAGCAGCAGCTACGAACTTATCCCAGTCAGCAACCTGCTCCTGCATCTCAGCAGGTGATGTTGCACCGAGGTACTCCTCAGCGAGATCAGCTCTGTAAGCGAAGCCGCCTGCTGCAGCCTGCCATGAAACGCCCTTACGAACGCCGTTTGAATCCTTACCGATTGCATCTGTGTATGCATAGATGTCAGCAAAGTTATCATCTGTGAAACCAAGCTTGTCAAGAGCAAGTGTCTTGGAGTCGTCGTTGATATACTTAAGAGCCCAGTCAGCCTCGCAGAAGTAAACGTCGAGGTCCTTACCGCTCTTGAAGAGTTCGTCATACTTAGCAGAAGCTTCGCCGCCGCCTACCTGGAAGTTGATGAGCTCGATGCCGTCCATCTTGTTGTCAGCGAGGTCTGTCTTTGTCTGCTCATAGTCAGTACCCTTCCACTGAGCGATAAGAGCCGGAGCATCGTCTGCGTTCCAAGCTGCAACTGTGAATGTGTCGCCGCCTGTCTTTACTGAAGCGTCGATTGCGCCAACTTCCTCAGACTTTGTGCCTGAAACAGGAGCATCAGTAGCATCTTCGCCGCCGTCAGCCTTTGTCTCTTCTTCGCCAGCAGCTGTTGTAGCCTCTGTGCCAGCCTTGCTTGAAGATGAAGAAGATGAATCATCCTTGCCGCATCCAGCAAATACTGTAGCAGCCATAGCCAATGTGGATACTAAAGCTAATGTTTTCTTAAGTGTGTTCATTGGAAATTTTCCTCCTTAAATATGTATATTATACCCCGGATGAAGTATAATATGTATGAAATTAAGTTTTTGGGTCGTTCCATTCGGTAAATCAGCCCGATGAATGTCCTCATCGGCGCTCATTACTCCGAAAGGAGCGCGCCGAGCAGCACTTTCGTGCAGCTATTACTAAAGACTTGCGTCTGCGTAATCTTGTTTGCGTATGTGATCCGGAAGTATTCCGGACGGTCCGCAGCGGATCATACTGCAGCCCTTCGGCAGTCTGCCGAGGTTTACCTGCATTCCGCAGGCGGTTTAAAGGTGTTCATCTCATGCCTCATCTGTTTCCTGCTGTGCACGCATTTCACAGAATACACGCATAATACTCCCACGCTTTACAAATAAAATATACAGCATTTTTTGATAAATGTCAATGCTTTGAATTGTTCTTTAACCTTTTTTGTGCACCGTGTATGTTTTCAACAGGAGTTTTTTAGTAACAATTACATAATTCTCACAGGCAATATTAAAATGTTACAAATCAGTAACAGACATCTTTGCACTTTTTATACAGTAACAGTGCTCCCCTTTTATGCTTATTGCACAACAATAACAAAATTTAGTATCTCTGCGACCTGTTTTTGCTCCAGTTCTTCTATATATAGTAATTCATACGGGTGCTTGAAGCCGCCTATGCCCTCACGCAGAGCGAGAATTTTCTGTGCTATTTCCTCGTCCACATACGGCAGGAGCATAAGCTCGTCCGCCGTCGCTTTGTTCAGGTCGATAGGAGCGATCTCATCAAGTGTCGGGACGTGCTCCGTAGAAGGCTCCGTTTCGGGTATTGCCGTCGTCGCCTCTGCCTCGGTGACAGGCTCCGTTGCCTCTTCGGAAGCAGTATCGCTTTCGGTCGGCGGCTCGGGATATATCGGGTCCGTCACGTAGATGTTGTCCCGAATGTCCCCGAAAATCTTCTCACCGATGCCATCGACGAGCATTATCTCCTCGATATTATTGAATTTCCCGACATTTTCGCGGTATTCGGCTATCCTCTCTGCGAGAACATCTCCGATACCCTCAAGCTGACGAAGCTGCTCGGTATCGGCTGTGTTTAGGTCAATGTACAGCACTCCCACCGTCGTTTCCTCCGCAGTTGCGGTGGACGTTGTCACAGTAGAGGTCGTCCCCACCGCAGTTGCGGCGGCTGTAGTGCTTTTTGCTTTTGGAGCCGCAGTCACTGTCGGCTTTGTATCTGAAAACGTTGATGTTTCGGTATTTGGTACAACGTCATGGTCAGTAGTGTGTCTTTCAGCAGTAAACGTCATCAGAAAAACCGTTCCGACAGCAACGAGCGCCGAAGCCGCCAGCACGGCGGTTATCTTTCCGTTTCCCATAGCGCCTTCAATTCATTATGCCGCCGAATTCTCAGCGTATTTTCGCATTATGCGAGCCGCGTCGAATGCATCGGCATCTCCGTCCGAATCAATGTCGGCAGCCGTCAGAAAATCGCCGCTGATGATACCGTCGCCACCCGACGCAATGTCAGCATAGTGCTGCAAGACCCTGAGTGCGTCCGTGGTGTCAACGATACCGTTTCCGTCCGCGTCGCCTGCTTCAAGAGCACCGTCGGACTCCCTTATTATGTGCAGATACGCGGTGCTGCCGAGCTTATTCTCGTCCGAGAGCTCAAACTTCAGCAGATTGTCGCCGCTTTCAATGCTGATAAAGTCGTTCATGCGGTATGTATCAAGCTTTTCGCCGTTGCAGAGAACCTCCGATGAGGTCACGTATTCGAGCATTATCCTCGAATACTGCTTGGGAAGCCTTATCGTGCAGACATTGCCGTTCTTTTCAGCCGTGCCGTATTTGATACTTCCCGAAGAATCCGAGCCTGCACCGTACTGCACGTCAAAGAAGCAGGACTTCGCAGGAGTGTAGCTCCTCGTTGTGAAGGTCTTGCTGTCGGTAGTAGCCGTTATCTCGGTGTCCTCGGTTATCGCAATGGGAGCCGTGTACCTAACATAGCTTCCGCCGTTAATTGAGTACAGTATCTCTCCGCCGTCCTTTGTCGAGAGCGAGACACTCTCATTCAGCGGCACCTCTCCCGAAACGTGCGAAAAGTCCACGGTATTCACAGGATTGCCGAATGCCTTGAGGGAAATATTTCCGAGCACGGTAACATAGTCCGAGGTCTTGTGCATTGCCATATACTGCTCCTCCATCTTACGTGTCAGAGCAACAGCGTCCGCGTCGTCCATGTCAACGCCGCTCCAGAGCATATCAAGAATCTGCTCAAAAATAGCCTGTTTTTCCTCGTCGGAGTAGATGTAGTCGCCGTCGCATACGTCCGTCCACTCCTTGCCGTCGGTGCTGTAAAAGCTCTCGCCGCGGTCTCTGTTTTCGACTATGCCCTCGTATGTGCCGTAGTTGGTGAAGTCCCTGAGAACATCGCCTGTCTCTTGGTCACGTATTATCATTGCATTCTCGGCAGGCAGAATGAACGGATCGTCCTTGTTGTAGAGCTTCACGACTACGCCCGCCTTTTCGCCAGCCTTAACAACGACATTCTCGTCAAGCTCGACGGTCATGTAGCCCGTAAGCTCCTGAGTGCCCTTTGTAACCGCCGACGGAGTCCCGGACGTCGGGTCGGACGGGTCGGTAAGTCCGGTGTATACAGTTATCTCATAGTCGGTCGAAGGGTCAGTGAAGTATGTCGCTATCGCTTCAAGCTGAGTTTCCTCGTCGAAGTCGAAGATATTCGCCATATAGGACGGCTCGTCAACAGGCTCGTCCCATGCCGAGAGTCCCTGCCCGGGAGTGAATCCGTCATACTGGTAAATATCGGTGTAATTCTCGGGAGTGCTTATCTCATAGGCGGTGAGATCGCAGAGCGACTTATCATAGTAGGATATCCAGATATAGCCGTCGTCGCCGTAGTCAACTCCCCAGCTGTTCTTGACGAGCCACGCACCGTTGCCCTCGGGCATTATCTTGAAATCTGTCGCAGGGAAATTGTCGTCCCAGCCTGCGATCGTAACGGCATGATTCGCGTCGCTCGGTGAATTATTTGAATTGGTGGAATAGCATTCAAAGCTGTAGCACTCCGAGCTGCTCGAATAAAACGAGACATCAACTCCCGTGCCGTTATAAACGAACTGCTTGATAAGGGAGTTCACCTCATCAACATTAGTCCGCTCGTCGTCGTAATTGAGCATATAGGCATTTTCAAGGTGGAAATCGCTCACGTTATCGAGTGCGGCAACATCAGCAGTGTTTTTAAAAAACGAGGTGTCGCCGTAGGGCAGACGCTCCTCTCTTATAGGTCCTCTCCACTGCGCCCACAGATTCACGGCAAGCTGACAGGTGCCGCCGTTGTTTATGATAGACGAAGCGTCAGTCAGCGACGGGTCGGGTGAGAATTTCCCGTAATAAGTGTAGTATGCGGTCTGGAGCTCGGAAATATCGACATTCGGGTCCGAGCGGAGAATGCTTGTCTCCGCAGAAGCCGCCGAGGAATGTGCCCAGCAGGTGCCCTCCGAGCCCTGATCCTTCACGGACGTTATCGTCCCGGCCTCGCGCATATCGAAGCTTGCGGGAAGCTCAGTCTGCCTGTCGGGAAGCTGTACAGTGCTTTTCAGCGGAGCATAGTCCGGAGTCTGTACTATCTCTCCCTGCTCGGACAATTTCAGTGCAGGTATGCCGCACGAAAAATAGGCTGTCACTGCCGTTGCCGCCGCGCTCCTTCCGAGTGTGGAGGTATTTGTCACCGCCGATAGTGATGTCAGCGAAAGAGCCGCTGTAAGTGCCGCAAATTTCCTGATATGCATTCTCATGCCTCCCAAAGCTGTCAACGCAGCCTGTAATAGTCAAGTCAATTATAGCATGGAAGCCGCCAAATGTCAACAGTTCAGCACGTGCCGTTATGGCAGCCGTTCGTTAGCTTCACGTACAGTCACAGTTTATTATACTATATAATAGTATATATCAGCAGGAATATCGCCCTATAATTATACTATCAGTATTAGAAACACTGCACAATAACAAAACGGCAAATTTTACTGTAAAATCAATTTACGATTTCAGTGACTTTAAAAAAAATATTTTCTCATTCGGATTTCCTTTATTTACAGAGTTTTTCAGGCGGTATCCCGTTCTCAGCACCGTTCATGCGATTTACTATTTGTATATTTTATGCTCAGCAATTCATATTTGTATAACTCATTGGATAGCCTGCACAAATACTTTTTGTAAAGATTGTGCACAGAACGAATAGACAAAAGGTAAAAAAAGGTATATAATATAAACAGAAAGAAACAAGCGGGAATTGGAATTTAAATTTGAAATAGCGGAAAAGAAAAATAGCTCTTAAGGAGGTCTCAATTATGAAAAAAACTATGAAGAAAATGCTCGCTTTTGCAATGGCAGCAATGATGATGATATTTGCAGGTAACATGATGACAGCTTTCGGTGCTGAGACCTACGCAGGCAAGGGCAACGCAGATGACGCTGTATACAAGAACACAATCACAGTTGATACAGTTACACTGACAGAGTCTGAGGCTCAGGCAATAATCAACGATAACGGTTACGTTGAGGTCAATGTAGTTCTCGGTTCAGAGGGTACAGGTTCCATATTCAACGCATTCGGACTCAGCTTCTACTACACAGACGAGCTCACAGTGGTCAAGACAAGAAAAGGCAACTTCGCTTGGACAGTAAATACACTGACTGACGATTACGGCATGACAGTTGTTGAGTCTTCACTCGGTGAAGAGGACGGCATGATAGGCAGATTCTTATGCAGCTGTGCATCTGCTATAGGCATTGAAGATCAGGGTGCATTATTCACATTCAGATATCAGTTACCCGAAAACGTTAATGTTGGCGATTTCTATCCCGTAAAAATCGCTTACAGATCAGGCGATAAGTTCACATTTGGCAAGGGCGCTATGGATTACGAGCTCGCTGAGCAGGCATGGACATTCACAAACGGTTTAGCAAGCGGCGGCATACAGATAGTTGCTGACCCCGAACCCGAGACCGATGAAAACGTTATAACTCCCGAAACTAAGGGCAATATCAATGGCGACGGCGCATTGGATTCCAGTGACTCCGCACTCATCCTCAAGTCCTACGCAACAATACAGAGCGGCAACAAGGAAGTCCTCACACCCGAGCAGTACGAAATAGCTGACTTCAATTCTGACGGCTCCGTTGATTCCAGTGACGCTGCACTCGTTCTTCAGGCATACGCTAAGGCACAGTCCGCACAGTAATGAAAAACTCATAGCAATAAGCATAATGCATAATAAAACCCCCGATTGATCCCCTGAAGCGTCAGGGGATCTTTCATGTGCCGTGAAAGCGGCTTTTTTTGTGTTAAGTCTTGATTTTTTCGGCTTTTCATGTTATCATTATATCCACAAAGCAATACATTCAAAAGGAGATCATCATGGCAAAGATACTAAGCTCACCGCTCCCGAACATTCCGTGGGAGGACAGACCCTCAGACTGCTCCGAACCCATGTGGAGATTCAGCGGCAATCCTATAACCAAGCGCAATCCTGTAGGCGAGGTCGCGCGTATATTCAACAGCGCAGTTATGCCGTACAATGAAGGCTTCGTCGGAGTTTTCCGCGGCGAACAGAAAAACGGTGTCCCCCACATTTACCTCGGACGCAGCTCCGACGGCATAAGCTGGGACTTCGGCAAGGAAAAGATACCGTTCACCGATCCCGACGGCAAGCCGTTCATGCCTATCTACGCATACGACCCTCGGCTCGTCAAGGTCGAGGACGTGTACTACATAATATGGTGTCAGGACTTCTACGGAGCGTCGATCGGCATAGCAAAGACCACCGATTTCAAGAAGTTCGAGCGCATCGAAAACCCGTTTCTGCCGTACAACAGGAACGCCGTGCTCTTCCCGAGAAAGATAGGCGGCAGATATGTAATGCTCTCACGTCCCTGCGACAACGGTCACACGGCATTCGGGGACATCTTCCTCTCCGAGAGTCCCGACATGGAGCTCTGGGGTCGCCACCGTCATGTCATGAGCCCCTCACATCGCTGGTGGGACGCAATGAAGATAGGCGCGGGACCTGCTCCCATTGAGACAGACCTCGGCTGGCTGCTCATCTATCACGGCGTCGTCAACACCTGCAACGGCTACGTTTACAGCATTGGTGCCGCTATCCTCGACCGCGACGAGCCGTCCAAGGTGCTCCACCGCTGTACAGACTACCTGCTCACGCCTGAGGAGTGGTACGAGGAGCGCGGATTCGTCCCAAACGTCTGCTTCCCCTGTGCCGCACTTGCCGACTCAGAAACAGGCAGGATAGCTCTCTACTATGGCTGTGCGGACAGCTACGTGGGTATCGCCTTCACCGACATCGACACTGTGACTGACTTTATTCTCACTCACGACTGCACTACTGAGACTGACACGGAGATAGGAAAGCGCTGATTTCGTCAAATTCAACAACGACAATTTGCACAAATCACGGACGCGGCAGAAAATAATTCGTAATTTCATACAAATTCAACCGTTGTTTATTGTCCGATATGTGATACAGTTTGAAAATTTTCCGTATTTTATTTCATTTTGCCGAAAAATACTTGCAGTTTTTTGTGAAATGTGATAAAATATATTATTGATTGAAATTGACTATAACCTAAGGAGAAAAAAATGGCAAAGATAAAAACCGCCGTTATCTTCGGCGGAGCTTCAGCCGAACATAAGCTCTCTACCGCAACGGCTGCCGAGATAATCAAAAATATCCCAACGGATAAGTACGAGGTAATGTGCATCGGTATCACTAAAAAGGGTCACTGGCTCTACTTCCCGGGAAGTCCCGACGACATCGCTTCGGGCGATTGGGAACAGGATACGGACTGCACTCCTGCTGTGCTCTCCCCCGACCCGCTCCACCACGGCTTTCTCGTCCTTGAAAACGGCGAGGTCACAGTGAGAAGAGTGGACGTCATCTTCCCTGCGCTTCAGGGCAAGAAGGGCGCTGACGGCGACATACAGGGTCTTCTCGACCTTTCGGGTATCCCCTACGTCGGCTGCGGACTTCTCTCCGCCGCTTCATGCATGGATATGTCCAACACGCACATGGTCCTCGACGACTACGGCATTAAAACTGCCGAGTGGACGCTCCTCAAGCAGACTGACCTCAGTCACATCGAGGAAAGATGTGACGAGATCGCCGAGAAGTTTGGTTTTCCGCTCGTTGTCAAGCCTGCCAAGAGCGGCAGCAGCAAGGGCATCACAAAGGCGGACAACGTCAGTGAGCTCGTTGCAGGAGTGAAGATAGCATTCTCTATCGACAATAAAGTAATCGTCGAGAAGTTCATAGCAGGACGCAAGCTCGAAGCCGCAGTATTCGGCTACGACACCCCATTCTCCTCGTATATCGGTGAGATCGGCTCGGTCGCTGACATCTTTGACCACAGCACCTCCGAGACAAGTACAGGTGACAGACTTACCGTTCCTGCCGACCTCCCCAACGATACACAGAACATGATACGCGAGGTCGCACTCAACGCATACAAGGCGCTCGGCTGCAAGGGACTCGCAAGAGTGGACTTCTTCCTCACAGAAGATGGCGAGCTCTTCCTCAACAAGATAGGAACAGCTCCCGGACTCCGCAAGAACAGCGTCTACGTAAAGCTCATGGAACACCTCGGAATGTCGCAGAGCTACCTCATCGACAAGCTTCTTGAGCAGGCTCTCGAAAATCCCGACAGAAATTATTGATTGGAGCATATCTTGAAGAAAAATATAGTTATATCCCTCACGAGCATTCAGTGGCAGGACGGCGAAAAGAGTGAGACCGAGCTTCTCACGAAGGCTGTTTTCCGCAATGAAGACGGGTGGGACATCATCACATATGAGGACACCTCGGCAACAGGCTTTGAGGGCTCGACGACGACCGTAAAGGCAGAGGGCAACAAGAATGCCTCTGTTATACGCGAGGGAACAGCAAACTCGGTGCTGTCGCTCGAAACAGGACGCAAGCACTTCTGCCAGTATTCGACTCCCTTCGGAAATATGCAGATAGGAGTCTACACCCACGCTATCGAGAACACGATAGCGGAAAACGGCAGGCTCTACCTAAAATACACGCTCGACCTCAACTCCTCATATCTTTCGGACAATGAGATAATCTTAACAATCCAATGAGAAAGGACTCATATAAATGTCAGATCTTATAAATAAAGCCTCACTTGAACTCCGCGGTCTTATCACGGACGCGCTCGGAAAGCTCGCTGCGGACGGCACTGTTCCGTCTGTTCCGCTCCCCGACTTCAACATCGAGATCCCTGCGGACAAATCCCACGGCGACTTCGCCTCCAACATTGCAATGGTATGTGCAAAGCCGTTCAGGAACAATCCGCGTAAAATAGCCGAAATGATCATCGAAAAGCTCGACCTCACAGGCACGGGCTTTGAGAAGTGCGAAACAGCAGGTCCCGGCTTCCTCAATTTCTTCCTCGGCAGAAAATGGTTCTCGGACGTTGTCCGCAATGTCATTGACGAGGGCGCAGACTACGGACGTACTCAGACAGGCGACGGAAAAAGAGTCCTCGTTGAATTTGTCTCAGCGAATCCGACAGGTCCCATGCACATCGGAAACGCACGCGGCGGCGCTATCGGTGACTGCCTTGCATCTGTTCTCGACTGGGCAGGCTATAAGGCAGAGCGTGAGTTCTATGTAAACGACGCAGGAAATCAGATTCAGAAGTTCGGCAAGTCCCTTTCTCTCCGCTATATGCAGCTCGTTTCCGCTGACGGACAGGCTGTCATTAAGGAAAACGCAAACGATACCGAAAAGGTATGCGCTGCTCTGTATGCGGAAAGCGGCGAGGGACAGAGATTTGAAATGCCCGAGGACGTCTACCTCGGTACAGACATCATCGAGCACGCCAAGAACTTCCTTGATATAAACGGCGACACGCTCTCCTCACTCTCCGAGGACGAGTGCAAAAAGGCTCTCGTTGACTACGCTCTGCCGCTCAACATTGCAGGTCTTGAGCGCGACCTCAAGAAGTACCGTATCGAATACGATAACTGGTTCAGGGAGAGCACTCTCCACAACAACGGCGACACGAAAAAGGTCGTTGAGAAGCTCCGCGAGTCAGGTCATACCTACGAGCAGGAGGGCGCGACTTGGTTCAGAGCGACTGACTTCGGCGCTGACAAGGACTTCGTTCTCGTCCGTGCAAACGGGATCCCGACCTACGTTGTCCCCGACATCGCCTACCACTACAATAAGCTCGTGACCCGAAGCTTCGACAAGGCTGTTGATATCTTCGGTGCTGACCACCACGGCTATGTGCCGCGTCTGAAGGCAGCCCTCACAGCGCTCGGAGTTGACGCTTCAAAGCTTGATGTAGTGCTCATGCAGATGGTTCGTCTCGTCCGCGACGGCGAGGTAGTAAAGCTCTCGAAGCGCAGCGGCAAGGCTATCACGCTTGTCACCCTGCTCGACGAGATACCGATAGACGCAGCAAGATTCTACTTCAATCTCCGCGAGGCGAACTCGCAGTTTGAATTCGACCTCGACCTCGCAGTTGAGAAGTCGTCGCAGAATCCCGTTTACTACGTTCAGTACGCACACGCGAGAATTTGCAGCCTTATCGCAAATCTCAAGTCTGAGGGTACAGAGATCCCCGAGACTGCGGACTTCGACCTCCTCAACAAGCCGCAGGAAATAGAGCTTATCCGCCACATAGCGTCGCTGCCGAAGGAGGTAGACCTCGCAGCAAAGACCTATGACCCTGCAAAGATAACAAAGTACGCAGTTGACCTTGCAACGCTCTTCCACCGCTTCTATGATGCCTGCAGCGTAAAGAATGCCGAATCACAGGAGCTTATGAATGCAAGACTGCTCCTCTGTATCGTAACTCGTCAGGTGCTGAGAAATGTTCTCACTATTCTGAACATCACTCAGCCCGAAAAGATGTAAAAATTACTTTTTGGTTACAAATAAATTACGCTGAATCGTCAATTCCGACAATTCAGATCGTCAAAATTTGTCACGAATGTGAGCTTTCGGTCGAAAATTAACACTTTGTTAACAAATTGCCCGTGAAAATATGTTACAATTTGTAATATATAAGGGTGACATAGGATAAGTGTGCCCTTTTCCTGAAAGTTTGCTAAAGATACATTTATTTTTAATCATTATTAAGTGAAAGGATGTAAATCATGTCCAACAGATTATTTCAGGGCTTAGTTCATCAGATGCGCGATACTATCGACGCTACGATCGGTGTTGTTGACGAGACAGCTACCGTTATTGCCTGCAGCGACCTTCAGCGCGTAGGTACAACAAATGAGTTCGTTTCACTCGACCTCAATGATTCACACGATATCTTCATCAGAGACGGTTTCACATATAAGCCGTTCGGTTCAAGAGTAAAGCCCGATTATGCGGTATTTGTTGAGGGCGTTGACGACGCTGCTGCAAAATACGCAAGCATTCTCGCTATAACGCTTTCCAATATAAAGCAGTATTATGACGAAAAATACGACAGAAACAACTTCATCAAGAACGTTATCCTCGATAATGTTCTCCCCGGTGATATCGTCATCAAGGCAAGAGAGCTCCACTTCAATGCCGAGATCAGCCGTGCGGTATTCCTCATCAGAATAATCTCCGCTAACGACATCTCCGCTTATGATGTTATCCAGAACCTCTTCCCCGATAAGAACAAGGACTTCGTTTTCAATATCACAGAATCCGACATCGTACTCGTAAAGGAGCTCAAGAGCTCGGTAGATTCAAAGGACCTCGAAAAGCTTGCCCGCTCTATTGCTGATACTCTCAGCAGTGAATTCTATACAAGAGTAAATGTCGGAATCGGTACTCCCGTAGTTGGAGTAAAGGACCTCGCACGTTCATTCAAGGAAGCTCAGATGGCTCTTGAGGTCGGCAAGGTATTCGATACAGACAAGGTAATCGTAAGCTACGA
>ONNL01000071.1 GCA_900319195.1 uncultured Ruminococcus sp.
TGCGTATTTGCCCCCCTCACAAAGCGCGTACGTCGCGCACCGTTTTTCGCGTCAGAATCATTAAGAAACAGAACTGACTTCCGCGATCGTAAACAACTTAGTGACGCAACTCTTTTAGCTTGCTGTCAAGACCGCCATTCATGGCGCTTGTTTTAGTCCTGACAGGCTGAGAGTTTGCGGTATCATTGGCAAATGCGAACGCCGCTGTGATGATCAGCCACACGATAAACAATTACTCATTATTTGGGAAACGCCGTTTATAATAACCGAAAGCACATCACATTCGTGACCGCATCGCGCTCCCGTACTGATGTAATCCATAATTCCCTTATTCCATATCTATCATTATTCTCGCCCTGTAATCCTTCTGAGCGGAGGTCACAGTCTCAAGAGCAAGTCCGTACACATCGGAGGCTCTTATCTCAAGCTCCGCAAAGCGTTCTGCCTCGGGACTGAGCTGTGAGAGCTTTGCAATTGAAGTAGCATACGGGATAGAAGCCGTATCCTTTGCCTTTGCGAGTATCTCTCTGCCGCGCTCGTTGAATGCGAGAATGCGTCCGTAGGGAGCTGTCTGCTTCATATCCTCCTTGGTTATGCCTATGAGGAGCGAGAGCATTATACGTCTTATGCGTGACATTGTGTATCTCTTTGTCTTTACGGTGAACAGCAGCTCATCGAGCGAGCCTGCCATTCTTGCGCCGTAGATGCGGTTTTCAAGTCCCTGACCGACATCGTTTATCTGAGCTATATCCTCGACGCTGCTCGTTCTCAGCTTATAGAGCATGATTCGCTCGAGCCTGCTGAGTGACGCTATCTCACCGTTTCTGAACGCATTGTTCAGCGCGTCTATCCATATCGAAGAAGTATAGCCGTTTATGCCGACGGTAGACCTGTCATTGAGTATCCTCTCGCGGATATATGAAGCGCTTGCATAGCCGTTGACCGCGTCTGCACTGTCATGCGGAGTGTTCACACGCTTAACGGTGAAAGGCTGCATATCCGAGCGGTATTTTTTGAGTGCACGCATATACTCGATAGCAAGGAGATTGTTAGGCTCCGAGATAACAGCCGCTGTTTCGGAGTCTGTGCCGTTTATAACGGACGTGAGCGCACGCGGATATGTATATCCCTTTTCCATTATCTCGCGGATAGTGTCCTTCTGCACGGCAGCAGTTATCTCAACGGTATCGAGTGCCTTTTGAAGCTTGTCAATGTCGCCGCATTCGCTGCCGAATGAGAGCTCGTCGATACATCCCATTGAATTGAGCAGCCATACTGCGCCCGAAGCGAAGTTCTCCGCCGACGAAAGACAGAACTGTACGGGGAGCTCGATAACGAGGTCTGCACCCGAATGCACGGCAAGACGCGCTCTTTCAAGCTTGTCCATGACCGCAGTGTCTCCGCGCTGAACGAAGTTTCCGCTCATAACAGCCACAACATGAGTCGCACCGTTTTTTCTTGTCTCACGGATATGAAAAAGGTGACCGTTATGGAATGGATTGTACTCACATATGATTCCGCTGATTTTCATTTTACTACCTCTTTCCTTAAAATTCAATGTATTTCGGGTATTTTTATGATTTTACACATAAAATCGGGACTTTTCGGAAATGATTTATCGTTATTTCCTCGTTTTTTGAGGCAGAAAATATAAATTTCCGAAAAGCACTTGCAATTTGTGCAAAAATAGTATATTATTATAATATAGTTTATTTGAAAGGATTGTTTACAGATGATTATTTTAGTTGTAAACGCTGGAAGCTCATCGCTCAAGTATCAGCTTATCAACATGGACGATGAAAGCGTGATCGCAAAGGGCAACTGTGACAGAATCGGTATCGACGGTCACATCTCCCACAAGACATTCGACGGAAGAAAGTTCGAGCAGGACTGCTCCTTCCCCACTCACACAGAGGCTTTTGAAAAGCTCGTTGAGACTCTTACAACAGGCGATGCAGCCGTTATCAAGAGCATGAGCGAGATCTCTGCAGTCGGTCACCGTATAGTACAGGGTGCAGATGTGTTTGACAGATCAGTTCTCGTTACAGAGGAAATAATCGACAAGATCGACGACCTCCGCGAGCTCGCTCCCGTACACAACCACGGTCATGCGCTTGCACTCCGTGCCTGCACAAAGGTAATTCCCGAGGGCACTCCCCAGGTAGTTGTATTCGATACAGCTTTCCACCAGACAATGCCTCCGAAGGCTTATATGTTCGGTCTTCCTTATGAGGACTACGAGAAGCTCCACGTAAGAAAGTACGGCTTCCACGGCACATCTCACAGATTCGTTTCCGCTGCACTTGCAAAGGCAATGGGCAGAGACATCAAGGATCTCAAGATCGTATCATGCCACCTCGGAAACGGTTCATCTATCACTGCTGTTGACGGCGGAAAGTCCGTTGATACAACAATGGGCTTCACTCCCCTTGACGGTGTTATCATGGGTACACGTTCGGGTGCTGTTGACCCCTCTGCTGTTACATACGTTGCTTCAAAGCACGGCTTTACTCCCGAGGAGATGAGCGAGTACCTCAACAAGAAGTCGGGATTCCTCGGTATCTCAGGTGTTTCCTCTGATAACCGCGACATCATCGCTGCTTCCAATGAGGGCAACAAGAGAGCCGCTCTCGTAAATGAGATGCTCACATATGAGATAAAGAAGTATATCGGCGGATTTGCTGCTGCAATGAACGGTCTTGACGCTGTTCTCTTCACAGGCGGAATCGGCGAGAACGAGGCACTCGTTCGTAAGATGGCTTGTGAGGATATGGACTTCCTCGGCATAAAGCTCGATGACAAGATCAACGAGAGCACAAGAGGCGAGACTATCAGGATCTCCTCACCTGATTCAAAGGTAGAGGTATGGATAGTTCCCACAAACGAGGAGCTCCTCATCGCAAGAGATACACTTGCACTTATCTCAAAGTAATTTTTATTATAACACGTTTTAACAAAAAAATCAATAGTATGCGGTAAAAAGCTTCACAGAGCGGAATACGCTCGGGAGCGGCACTGCACATCATCGGGGAAGGTCCTGTCGAAAGGGACTCTCCCCTTTTTTGTCCCTGTAAGGCACTGCGGACACAGTTGGACTTTTTAGTCATTCCGACGACAGAAATCATAGATATGACGAAATATATGTATAAATTGATTGTTGCTTTTTCATTGATAAAGTGATATAATATATACATATATTGATAATCTTTTCCGTAAAAGGAGGTCATTCTATGAAATTCAGACCGACAGGTGTTATAATGGCAGCAGTGATGTGCCTAACTTCCCTCTCAATGTCGGGACTCGCAGCCGCTCCAACTGAAAGCGGAGTGCAGGCTGTCATCTATGTTTCGCCCGACGGAAGCGACAGCGGCGACGGCTCGTTAGGCTCGCCATTTCTCACTCTCGGAGCGGCGCGTGATGCTGTCCGCAAGATAAACGGCAATATGAGCGGTGACATCATCGTCCGTCTCAGAGGCGGCGAATACCGCATCACCGAGCCTGTTTGCTTCGATACGCGCGATTCGGGCACAAACGGTCACAGGATAATCTACACTGCCTATGAAAACGAAGTCCCCGTGATAAACGGCGCTCAGCAGGTCACAGGCTGGACTAAGGACGAAAGTGGGCTCTATTCCGCTCCGCTCGACCGCAGTGTCAAGCTCCGCAACCTCTATGTCAACGACAGACGTGCGAATATGGGCAGCATTTCCGTACAGTGCCTCGGCGGTGTCGGAAAGTACAATGTCACCGCAGGACAGGCTGACTGGGCATGGGACTCCGGCTCGAAGGCTGACGGTGCCTCCTACGACCCCAACTCAGTCCGCTATATCACCTCGGATTACGACGATATCGAGATAATAAACGGCACGACATGGAACGAAAATATCGTATGTGTCCGCGACGTTAAATTCGAGGACGGAAGTCTCAACTTCTACTTCCAACAGCCATACGGCGCTATTGCTCAGACTCCCGGCTGGGGCGCAGGCTTTGCAACGAGCGGCACTCATAAGCTGTGCAACGCGCTTGAATTTGTGGACTCCCCCGGGGAATTCTACTTCAGCAAGTCGGAGAAGAAGCTGTACTACTATCCGCGCGAGGACGAGAATATGGCGACCGCCGACGTTGAAGCTCCCGTTGCGGACTGCCTGATAAAGATACAGGGCAATTCCACCGAGGACAGAGTGAGCAATCTGAGCTTCAGCGGCATAACCTTTGAAAACACCGAGTATCAACTCACAGAGGTGGACGGCTCTCACGGAAAATGCACCTGTCAGGCGGCGCAGTCCTACACGGCATTTGCCGATTACAACTGGCATGACCGCAGGTACGAAATGGCGGACACCCTGCCTGCAATGATTGATGTAAAGAGCACCGATTCCGTGTCCTTCACGGGCAATGTGGTCAAGCACAGCGGCTCGGACGGTATCTCAATGACCAATGATGTCATCAACTCCGAGGTATGCGGCAACTACATCACGGATATAACCTCGAGCGGTATAACTATCGACCACCCTCAGCACATCTACATCGGTGACGCTTCGTGGGACAATCATGAGAAGTTTCCCAAGGGTGTCGAGGGCGTATGCAAAAATATCCTCATAAAGAACAACTACCTCTACGACATCAGCGTCGTGGACGGCTTCGGCGGCTGTGCGGCTATCACCACCTACTACGGCGACAGCGTGAGCATTCTCAGCAATACCGTCGAAAAGACCGCCTACAACGGAATACATCTCGGCTGGGGCTGGTGCAACTTCAAGGACAGCACCACCTGCCGCGACAACAAAATATGCGGAAACCGCGTCATAAACTGCCTTAACCGTCTCCACGACAGCGGCGGTATCTACACGATCGGTCAGATGCCGGGGACAATAATAAATGAGAATTACATCGAGGGAATTCCTGCCGGCGCAGGCGGCCGTCCCACCTATGGACTGCACAACGACGAGGGTACGGCATACATCGAGGAAAACGACAACGTGCTCGAGATAAGCCCGAATGTAACGTACACTATCAACTGCGAGGACTACGGTCAGAAGCACGACCTCACTATCAAGCGCACCTACGCGACGGTCTGCAAAATGGGCAAAAATCCGCCCGACAGCGACATCGACGACCCGATAGTTGTCTCCGATAACGTATGGGACCTCACAAGGTATAAGATATGTCTCGCTTCGGGTGTTGAGAGCGAATACGGCGATATGATAACGTCTGGGATAACCTCCGACGCGGACTGGATTTTCCCTGCAAGCTGCGTGACTGCGAGCGGCAGCAAGCTCCCCGTGAGAAGCGGCAGATGCAATATATGGATAGCTCCCGAGAATACGACAGAATTCAAGACCGACTCAAATATGACAAGGGCAGCGGCTGGTGCCGATTCGATACGTGTTCCAAAGGATGAGGGCGAATACCGAATCTATGCGGTAAGCTCCGACGGAGAGATACTCTCCTGCTCGTCGCATATCCTACGTGTAAGCGGCTCGGGCACTGTGATAGAGGCGGAGAGCTGCACCGACAGCAAGGGCGTCCAGACCGAGAATTGCAGCGAGGGCGGAAGTGATGTCGCATACATCGAAAACGGCGACTATATCGGCTTCAGGGACATCGACTTCGCAGGCGGTACAGATTCGCTCAGCTTCCGCATCGGCGCTCAGAGCGGCGGCAGCACTCTCGAGGTGCACCTTGATTCGCCCGACGGCGCTCTCATAGGCAGCATGGAGGTCGGCAGCACAGGCGGCTGGCAGACATGGAAAACTCAGACCTGCGCTATTGAAAAGCAGACAGGCACTCATGACGTTTACTTCGTGTTCAAGGGCGGAGAGGGCTATCTCTACAACCTCAACTGGTGGACTGTGAACAGCACCGAGACCGAGGGTATTATGGGCGACGCTAACGGCGACGGCAGTGTATCTGTCGCTGACCCGACGCTTATCATGCAGGCTGCGGCAAATCCCGATAAGTTTTTTATCAACGACGAGGATAAGCCGTATGCGGACGTTGCAGGCGGCGGCGACGGTATCACATCAGAGGATGCTCTCACAATACAGAAGTACCTTTCCGGTTCAATAGCTGATTTACCTGTAACTGAGTATTGAGCATACAGATGTGGTAATCTTATGCATTTTAAAGGGGAAGCTCTCTGGACGAGGCTTCCCCAAATTTCGTGCCTGAAGGCTTTGCTTCAATTTTTTTAGAAAAGGAGCTCGAGGATGACTCCCTGCAGTGCAGGGTGCGGGTGTCCGGTGGACGCCCAACGGAAGTGCCCTTGGGGTACACCTCTGCGAAGCAGAAGCA
>ONNL01000174.1 GCA_900319195.1 uncultured Ruminococcus sp.
AATCTCGGGTGTGCGTGAGTCATTACAAATACCAGTGATACGGCAAGTATCGGCACAGCAATGAGGAACACCACCGAGAGCTTCTTATTGAGGTTTATCGCCATTATGAGCGCACTTATGAACATGACGGGTGAGCGGAAAGCCATTCGTATGAACATCATGTACGCATTCTGGACATTTGTTACATCTGTGGTCAGTCTTGTCGTGAGCGAGGCTGTCGAAAATTTGTCAACGTTCGCAAACGAAAAGTCCTGCACCTTTTTGAACATAGCCGAGCGCAGATTCTTTGCAAAGCCCATGCCTGCGACCGCGCTGAATCGTCCCGCAAGTGCACCGAACATCAGTGAGACAATCGCCATGCCCACCATGAGCAGTCCCATGCCTGCAACATAGCTGATGTTGCCCTCTTTGATGCCTTTGTCGATGATGTTCTTCATGACTACGGGAATGAGGACTTCGATGAACACCTCGCCCATTACTGTGACAGGGGAGAGTATCGAAGCCTTTTTGTATTGTCCGACATGAGAGAGTATCGTCTTATACAAGCTGTTTACTCCTTTCGTGATGAGGGACTGCTGTCGAGTCCCTGCAATTTGTTTCTTACTATTATTGAAAGCTCCATGGGACATTCGCCCTTGCTGTCAATACCGACAGCGCTCTTCATCACATCTGATATTCTGCCGAGATAGTCCGCGAGCTGTTCCTTTTCCTCCTCGGTGAACTCCGCAAATATCCGTGAATCAAGGTCGTCGAATGCCTTTGCGTCGCGGCATATCGAGTCCCTGCCCTTGTCGGTAAGTGAGAGCCTCTTGCACCTGAGATTGTCTGGGTCAACGGTCTTTCTGATGAAGCCGTCCCTTTGCAGTCTCTTGGTAGATGTCGCAACGGAAGCAGGTGTCACTCCGAGCTTTTCGGCAACATCCGCCTGAGTGCAGTTTTCATTCTGCTTTATGATATGCATTATTGCCACCTGTGAGAAGTGGAGCGGAGAATCCTCACTCAGTCTGCGGACGAACAGTCTTCGCAGAAAGTGGATATTCTCAAGCATACCTATTATCCTTCTGTTTTCCAATTATTTATCTCACCGCCTTGTTAAACGTCAAACCATTAAAAATTTAATAGTTCAACGTTTATTATACTCCAATGCGGCTGTATTGTCAACGGCTTCGGGTGAGATTTCACAGAAAATACAAATATATGCACATTATCCCCAAAAAATCTCGAATTTTTCGGTGAAGCTGTGACAGGATAATAATTTTCTTTGTATCGGTAAATTATTTTTGAAAATCGCTTGAAAAAAAGCAAAGAATATATTATAATATTATATGTATATTTTTAAGGAGGCGTGGTTATGGGAAAAATTCTCGTTACAGGCGGTACGGGCTTTATTGGAAGCCATACCTGCGTTGAGCTGATAGCAAGCGGCTATGATGTGCTCATTGCCGACAATCTCTGCAATTCAAAAGAGGCTGTCGTTGACAGGATAGAAAAGATAAGCGGAAAGCGTCCGCAGTTTGTAAAGGCTGACATCTGCGACTGTGATGCGATGTCGAAGATATTCAGCGAGAATGACATCGACGCTGTGATACATTTCGCAGGACTCAAAGCTGTCGGTGAATCGGTCGAGAAGCCGCTCGAATATTACTCAAACAATATCACGGGTACACTCGTGCTCCTCAAAGCGATGAAGGAACACAATGTCAAGAGGATAGTTTTCTCGTCCTCGGCAACAGTTTACGGAATGAACAACAAGGCTCCCTATACCGAGGATATGCCTACATCTGCGACAAATCCCTACGGCTACACAAAGGTCATGATAGAGCAGATACTCCGCGACGTATGCGTTTCGGACAAGGATTTCAGCGCAGTGGCGCTCCGCTATTTCAACCCGATAGGTGCTCACAGCAGTGGTCTTATCGGTGAGGATCCCAACGGTATCCCGAACAATCTTGTGCCGTATATCGCACAGGTCGCTATCGGAAGGCTCAAACAGCTCAGCGTTTACGGTGACGATTATGATACTCCCGACGGCACAGGCGTGCGTGACTATATTCACGTCGTTGACCTCGCAAAAGGTCATGTATGTGCGATAGACTATGCGGAGAAGCACACAGGCTTCATGCCCGTGAATCTCGGCACAGGCAAGGGCTCAAGCGTGCTTGAGGTCGCAGCGGCTTATGAAAAGGCTTGCGGAAAGCCTATCAACAAGAAGATTGCTCCGCGCCGTGCAGGCGATATTGCTACCTGCTATGCGGATACTGCAAGGGCAAATGAGCTCTTCGGCTGGGTGGCACAGTACGGCATCGACGAGATGTGCGCTGACAGCTGGAACTTCACAAAGCTCAATCCCGAGGGAATAAAGTAAGTCCTCGGCGCATATATACGTTACTAACCTGACAGAAAGGAACAAACAAATGACTCCACAGCTAAAAAATCTCATGATACTGCTGGGTGCGATAGTTGTCATTCTGCTGTTAGTCATAATACTTTTCAGCGGAAAAAGTCCGTTCAGAAAATTCATCTCGTTCTTTCTTGAGGACGAGGAAGAGGCTGCGGCAAGAAAAGCTGCTCCGCGCAGAAACGGTGCGGCTGCTGCAAGACAGCACGGCGGTGTTCAGCGTATGCCGCAGGAGGAGACTCAGAAGAGCACCTCAGAGCCTATCGTTGAAATGGCAACACTTGTACGCAAGAGCGACGACCGTCAGCGTGTTATCGAGAGCTCGGGACAGATAAAAATTACCGACGAATACTACGAGCTGAATTTCGTGACCAGAAAGGGCAAGAAGCTCAGGATAGAGTGCTCCGCTGAGGCGTATGACAAGATACCCTTCAATCAGCAGGGCTCGCTTACATACCGCAGGAATACCCTCGTCAAGTTCAAATACTACGAGGACACTGTTTACAACTGATATGAACGAACGGTATTTGCCGTTCGCTTATATATAAAAATGATGGCTTGCAATTATTTCCGAGGCTTCGGTGACAGTGCAGGGACATCGAAAAAAACTAAGGGAACACAGGCATTTCTGCAATACGGAGAGTTGTGCTGCCCGAGATTTAAGGAGAAGGTTTATGAAAAAGTATTTATCAATTCTTTGTGCACTTGCGCTTATGGCAGGATTTGCTGCTTGCGGAAGCAAGGACGATGACGACGACAAGGAAGAAAAGACAAAAAAGGAGTCCCGTAAGGACGATGATGACGATGATGACGATGAGGACGACGAGGACGACGCTCCGAGCAAGTCGGACATAAAGGAGGCTGACTCAGAGGCTTCTACCATTGAAAAGGCTGTAAATTCGGCTCTTACTGATCTTGAGGAAAAGGGCGATGAGTTCGGTGACGGCGATGTTATCAGCTACGGCAAGGGTGAGCTCACCTTTGAGGATAACGACGGTGACGTTGACGCGGAAGACCTCTACGACCAGATCGCTGAGTATGTTGACGACCTCGATGAGAAGATATTCATCGTACACGTTGAAGACAATGTGGCTATGTACAGTGCTTGCGTTGAGGACGGCGTTTGCGGTACATATCCCTCAATTCTTGACACCAAGAACTATGCTGACTACATAACCAAGAGCAAGGACAAGGATAAGCTCAAGGAAGCTTTCAAAGCTGCTGAGGAAGCATACGAGGAAAACAAGGGTGACGACGAGGAAGAAGAGACAACAAAGAAGAAAAAGGACGATGACGAGGAAGAGGAGACCACAACAAAGAAGGCTGAGGATAAGACTGAGGCTGACACAACAAAGGCTTCGGGCGGAAATGATGATAAGGAAGAGGCTCTTGAGCAGGCTAAGACAAGCGTAGAGTACTCTGATTACTCATATGACGGACTTGTATCAGCACTTGAGGACTACTACGAATTCTCACATGATGCTGCTGTATACGCTGCTGACAACTGCGGAGCTGACTGGGACGAAGAGGCACTTGAGAGTGCACAGTCATACATCGAATACTCCGAATTCTCATACGCTGACCTCGTTGACCAGCTCATCTATGAGCAGTTCACAGAGGAGCAGGCAAAGAAGGCTGTTGACAACTGCGGTGCTGACTGGAAGGAAGAGGCTGTTCAGGAGGTCGAGTCCTACATCGAATACGATTCAACAC
This sequence comes from uncultured Ruminococcus sp., assembly GCA_900319195.1. GTDB lineage: Bacteria > Bacillota > Clostridia > Oscillospirales > Ruminococcaceae > Ruminococcus. The sequence goes on from ONNL01000174.1 coordinate 4,112, forward strand.
TTGACAAGGACACCCTTTACAAGTATCTCACAGAGTATGACGGATACACCAAGGAAGAAGCAGAATATGCTCTTCAGAAGAAGGGTTTCTAATTAACTGATAATAAAGATGTGCAAACGGGCGGCTGAACAGTCGCCCGTATTGTCAATCAGGAAAAACACGGGAGACAGATATGGTTAATTTCGGCAATGACTGGGACGAGCTGCTCAAGGGAGAATTCGACAAGGAATACTACCTCAAGCTCAGACAGACCCTGATACATGAATACAAGACACAGACCATATATCCGAATATGTTCGACATCTTCAACGCAATGAAGCTGACCTCATACAATGATGTGAGGTGCGTGATAATCGGGCAGGACCCGTATCATAATGTCGGACAGGCGCATGGTCTGAGCTTTTCGGTAAAAAAGGGGATAGCTCCGCCGCCGTCACTTGTGAATATTTTCAAGGAGATACGTGATGATGTCGGTATCGACAACCTCGGCAAACACGGCGAGCTCACACAATGGGCAAAGGAGGGCGTGCTGCTGCTGAATTCGGTGCTGACCGTAAGGGCAAATCAGGCGAGGAGCCATCACGGTATCGGCTGGGAGGTATTCACGACGGACGTTATAAGGCTGCTGAATAAGCGCGAGAAGCCTATGGTGTTCATGCTCTGGGGCGGTGATGCGAAGTCGAAGCAGCAGTTCATCACGAATCCGCGGCATTTGGTATTGAAGGCGGCACACCCAAGTCCGCTTTCGGCGTATAACGGATTTTTTGGGTGCAGACATTTTTCAAAGGCGAATGAATTTTTAAGAGCGAATGAAATGGGCGAGATAGACTGGTCGATAGACTGAGAAGAATTTACACATCAAGACAAGCCTTGTGCAGAAGTAAATGAGCAGTAAATATAGTTCTGCGCAAGGCAGGTTTTATTGTGTCCTATATTGAAAATTCCGGCTCCACCACAAACAAGAAAGCAGCTCGGAGTTGCTTGATAAACTATACTAATGAGGTGATATAATGCGTATCAAAGATATTTTCAAGGAAAAAACAGTGTTCTCCTTCGAGGTATTCCCCCCGAAAAAAACAAGCCCCATTGACGTAATTTATACGACACTTGAAGAACTCCGCGACCTTAGCCCCGATTTCATCAGCGTTACCTTCAGCGCAGGCGGAAGCGGCAACGGCGGCTATGCTATCGACGTTGCGTCTAAAGTCAAGGAATACGGCATAACCCCCATGATACACCTCCCCTGCATAAACTATACAAAGGACGAGATAAAAGCTACGCTCACGGCGATACAGGAAAACGGAATTGAAAATATCCTCGCTCTCCGCGGCGATATAAACCCCGATATTCCGCCTAAGACTGACTTCGCTCACGCGAGCGGTCTCATCTCATATATCAAGTCCATGGGCGATTTCGACATCGGCGGTGCCTGCTATCCCGAGGGTCACCCCGACGCAGATTCGCTCGATGAGGATATTGCTAACCTCAAAACAAAGGTCGATGCAGGCGCTGACCACCTCATAACTCAGCTTTTCTTTGACAATGATATGTTCTACAGATTCAAGGAAAAAACTGACGCGGCAGGCATAAATGTGCCGATAGAAGCAGGTATCATGCCTGTTGTAAACAAAAAGCAGATAGAGCGCATGGTTACGACCTGCGGCGCAAGTCTGCCAATTAAATTCGTGAAGATGATGCAGAGGTACGAGCATAATCCCGAGGCTCTCAGGGACGCAGGTATCGCATATGCCGTGAATCAGATAGTTGACCTCGCTGCGAGCGGCGTTGACGGGATACACCTCTACACGATGAACAACCCGTATGTAGCACGCAAAATAAGCGAGGCTGTTTCGGGTATAATAGGCACAAGATGAAGCTCACTTCTGTTTCAAAGTCCGAAGCCGCGCGGTATATGGGCGTGAAGGGACAGCCCGACAGAGCTGTGTCGGAGCTCCTTGACAAAGCCGAAAAGCTCGTTGTGGAGCGCGTAGAGCCGAAATACATCTACCGTGTCTCCGATATTATCCGTGAGAATGATGTGATAAAAATCGAGGGAGTGACCTTTGAGGGCGGCGGCATTAAAAAGCACCTCGAGGGCTGTGACAGGGCGGTGCTCCTTGCGGTAACGCTTTCGGGCGAGGCTGATAAGCTCATTCGTCAGGCGGCTGTGACTGATATGGCACTCTCGCTTGCTCTCGACTGCATTTGCAGTGCGGCAGTAGAGCAGGTCTGTGATATTGCCGAGAGCGAGATTTTTGAGCGGATAGACGCTCCATACAGAACATGGCGGTTCAGTCCCGGGTACAGTGACCTGCCTATCGCGGTGCAGAGCGACTTCCTGCGTGCACTGAATGCACCTAAGCGAATAGGACTTACTGCCGCGGAGAGCTCACTGCTGATGCCGACAAAGTCCGTGACTGCGATAATCGGTATCTCCGATACACCCGTCGCAAAGGGAGCGAAGGGCTGTGCGGTCTGCGGCATGAGGGAGAGCTGTGCGTACAGAGCGGCAGGTGCGGTCTGCAAATGAACGGCTCATATTAAACCATAATATGTATATCGGGGAAGGTATCTGAATGAGCCTTCACCGATTTTTTTATTGTCCACCTTACAAAAAATAACGCTGAAATTTGTGCAAGAAGCACAGGAATGAAACGGCTATATTGCATAATGACAATAATTTCAGCTAAAATATATGAAATTTTCATATTGACACACTAATGTGAAAAATGCTATAATATATTAGAATTATTATGTTTATGTGCCCCTGCCTCTCATCAGGAGCATAAAGGAGAAATAACAATGAACAAAACTAAAATATTTATAGCCTCTCTTCTGCTGACTGCTTCCGTATTCGCTGTTACAGGCTGCGGAAAGACAAGCGACAGCAAGGGGACTGCACAGGAATCAAAGATAACAAATCCTATGGATCAGGATAAGATAGATGAGCTCAACAAGTCCGCAGCTGATGCAGGCGATCTTCTTACAGGTGAGCTTGAGAACAAAACTATAAAGTGGCTCTCTGACTGGGACATCAATCCCGACGGCACCGGTAAAAAGACTCCCGCCGACCTTCAGCTCTTTCAGGATGTCTACGGCGGCAAGGTGGAGTATATCCAGTGCACTTATGCTGAGAGATACGATAAGCTCGCACAGTCTGTAAGCAGCGGCGAGGGTATCGACTTCTTCTACGCTGGCAACCTCGATGCTTTTCCGAAGGGCGTTATCAGAGGTATGTTCGCACCTATCGACGACTATATCGACTTTGACTCTCCGCTCTGGGAGGACGTTCAGGAGGTCAATGACCAGTTTATGTGGGACGGCAAGCACTATGTTGCAGCTGCTCAGACCACAGGTGACAACGTTGCCGTTGTTTACAACAGAAAGACTGTTCAGGAGGCTGGTCTTGATGACCCTGCTGATCTCTATGCAAACGGCGACTGGACTTGGGACACCTTCGAGGGTATGCTTGAGAGCTTCTGCGACCCCGATAATCAGAGATATGGTATCGACGGCTGGTGGTTCGAGTTCGGACTTATGAACACTATCGGTGTTCCACCTGTTGGAATGCAGGACGGCAAGCTTGTCAGCAACATTGGTGATCCTGCTATGGAGCGCGTCCAGAACTGGATGTACGACCTCTATCAGAACGGCTGTATCGCTATCGGTGTAGGTGACTACGGCTGGGAGGCAAAGCCTAACTATATCGGTGAGGGCAAGCTCCTGTTCTATCCCGTTGGTCTGTACGAATTCTATACAACTCCTGATCAGTGGAAGGGCAAGTTCGGTGACGACGCATTCTTCGTTCCCATGCCGAAGGACCCCGAGGCTGATGAATACTATATCCCGTCGGGCGTTGAGGCTTATGCCTTTGTAAAGGGCGGTCAGAACCCCGAGGGAGTTGCAAAGTATCTCGACTGCAAGCGCTTTACATATACTAATGAGGAAGCAAAGGCAGTTGCGGATTCTATCTATGTTGACGACTACGGCTGGACTCAGGAAATGGTAGATATGAGAAATGAGATGAACGATCTCTCGACAGAAAATCCTGTCATTGATCTCTCAAAGGGCGTTTCTGCGGACTGCGGCGACCTTCTCGATTCAAGCCTGAGACTTACAACACGCGGTACTCCATGGAACGAAACCTACGATTCTATCGCGGCTACTGTTGAAACATACATCAACGAAGTAAACAACAACACGGTCTCGGACTAAATAGTTTTTCCTTGGATCCTTGAGGGAAAAGCCCTGTTACAATATATTTACAAAACTAATAATTTCCTTGCAAATAATTTTTTAATATGATATAATAATATAAGACAGACTAAAGAAAGGGGGCTGTAATAATGAATACGGTTCTTGTTACGGCGGGGTGCGGACAGATAGGAGACCACATCTGTTCAGGACTTCTTAAAAAGGGAAATGCAGTTATTGCAGTCGATACTAAGGACAGCGGTTATAACACGGGTAAGGATAACTTTACCTTTGTTGAGGGCGCTCCTACTGATAAAAACGTCTACGGCGATCTTTTTGAGAATAATCACATTGATATGCTGGTACACGCGGCTTTCACCGTTGACAACGATCTGGGACCTATCGTTACGGATAAGGAAATATCCTCATCGAAGCAGTGTGATAAGTTCATGTTCCGCTATGCTATAAATGCGGGCGTGAATAAGATAGTTCTCCTCAGCACCGATAAGGTCTACGATTTCCCCAAGACTCGCGAGCCTATCCGCGAGGACGGCGACCTCAAGATAAACACGAATTATGCCGAGCTCAAGATCGCATCTGAAAAGGCTCTCGTTATGGAAATGCAGCACTCGAAGAATGTTCTTGTCTGCATAACAAGGTCAGCTCCCGTTTATACGCTGAATTTCACGGATAACCTGATGTCTAAGATAACAGACCCCAAGGACGGCGCCAAGTTCATTGCAGGAAAGGGACAGTACGGCTTCCAGATGTGCTGTGTTCACAACCTTGTGGACTTCATCCTCTGCTTTGTAAAGTATGCCGATAATTCGAGCTATAACGGCATATATAACGTCGGTGACAAGCTCCTTACGACTGCTGCCGATATTGTAAACTTCATGAGAGAGCATCACCACCTCGGCACTGTATTCCAGCGCTCAGGCGGCGGAACGGTCTCAAAGCTGAAGGGGATTTTCGGCGGAAATAAAGAGGAAAAAACCAATTACCGCTACCTCGATATGAATAAGCTCGAGTATAATAATATGCTCGATACTACCAAGGCATCAAAGATGCTGTCTTTCCGCTGGGATATTCATAATACTAAGTGATATGATTTTTGAGGGGGCTTTTTTCTAAAAAGGCTCCCTCATTTTTATGGGCAGTTCTAAAAACCTGTTTGATTAAAGAAAAAACAGATAGGTACAGCAGAGGCAAGGAAAGCCCTCGCAGGCGTGCTTTCGCAC
>ONNL01000067.1 GCA_900319195.1 uncultured Ruminococcus sp.
GTCCTTGCCTTTGGCGATTTATAGAACCAGCGACCGTTGAGCTCTATCATGAGGTTTGAGTCGTCGTCAAAAACAAGCTCGCAGAACGTGGGGTTCTTCTCGAAGTGGACGGGAATGGATATGCCCTCCGCGTCCTCTGAGCCGCCCCAGCGGAGCGTAACGGGGAGCTTTGTCTCGCTTCCGATAGTCATTGACGGCTTGAACCAGTCGTCGTGGATAATGTCGCGGTAGGTCTTCATGACAGGCTGTTCGATGCCGACATTCACGTTGTTCGGGTCCTCGATCTCAAGACCGAGCCTTCCTCTGTCGCGGAACTGATAGAACGTGAAGCCTGTGAACCACTCCGCCTTATCCTCCCTGAGAATATCGCAGAAGAGCTTCACCATTTCTGCCTGTTCATAGGCACCTGTAACGTCACCGTCGGAATTGAATTCCGACATGACCATAGGCTTGTCGATACCGCCGTTTATGTACTTGAAGCGGTCATAGCTCATTTTTGTGTTGTTGTATATTTCGCGGACGGAGCTTCTGCCGAAGGAGCTTCCGCCCTCCTCTGCAACGTCGTATGGCCAGCCCCAATGGAGCGACATATACTTATCGACCGACCATATATCTGTTTCGCGGACAGCCTGCGAGAATTCGTCCTCCATTTCTATCCTGTTGCTTGTCTCGGGGTGCTCGACACCGCCGATACAGAGGATAGTCTTTACATTGGGAGCGTGCTCCTTGATTATCCTTGAAGCGCGGCAGTAGAAGTCCGCTACCTCCTGATAGGTAGCACGTTTTGTGAACGAGAACCAGTTTCCCGTAGCCTCGTGGTTGATACGCAGGAACATTCTGCCGAAGGATCTGAGGTCGTCACCGATAGCGGCAAGCTGCTCGTCCGAGACATGAGGGTCGATAGTCATAGTGAGGGTGACATCCTGACCGTGACGGCGGATATCGCGCATGAAATTGAACGGCTCGCCGTTCGTATCGCCTTCAAGTCCGCCCTTGTAGGTGAAGTAGTCGTCGTAGGGGTAGTCCCACTGGAATGAGACCTCCGCGTCCTTCATAGCCTCTGAAATACGCTGCGGCCACTGCTCATCGAGAGGGTAGTAGCAGTACATGAGACTGATACTGCGGTGAGGTCTGCCGAGCTTTTGAAGGATATAATCCTGATCTACGTATTCGCCGCGTTCACTGCCGTCGCCTAAATCGACAGCGCACTTAGCCTTGCCCATAGTGAGCCTGTAAATTTTATCCATTGCAAGCTTCCTTTCATTTTTTTATTAATCTAATTATAATATAGAGGGAAAAGTATGTCAAGATATATTTTACAGAGTTTTTGTTATTTTTATTGAAATTATTTTTCCTTTGTGATATAATAAAAGTATGTTTAAATGAAAGGCGGCGGTGCAATGGATCTGATAGATTGCCATACCCATACACAGTTCTCCGTGGACTCGGAGGCTGACATCAATGAATGCGTTAAGCGAGCCTGTGAGCTCGGACTTGCCGCCTATGCGATAACCGACCACTGCGAGTGCAATGCGTGGTACAAGGAGGAGCACTATACCGATTCGCTTATCCACGACCACTTTGACTATGCCGCCGATTTTGAAGCGTCCGTGACCGCTGTTTCAAAGCTGAAGGAGCAGTACGGCGACAGGCTCAACCTCATCTGCGGCACAGAAATGGGACAGCCGCTCCTCGCTCCCGATATTGCCGAGAGGATAGTCACAGACAAGCGGCTCGACTTCGTTATCGCGTCCGTTCACATGATAAGGAATGAACAGGACTTTTACTTCATTGATTACACCGATATGTCAATGGACGACATCTGCGACCTTCTGAGGCGGTATTTCCTCGAGGTATATGACGTGTGCAAATGGGGAAAATTCGACGTTCTCGGACATCTTACCTACTGCATACGCTATATGAAGTGCAGAAACGGCATTGACCCCGACCTCAGCCGATACGATGACATTATTGCAGAGTCCTTCCGCGAGCTTGTCCGAAACGGCAAGGGTATCGAGATAAATACCTCGGGTATAAGACAGGGAGCAGGGTGCACCTTTCCAGACCTCAAATATGTGAAAATGTTCCGTGACCTCGGCGGCGAGATACTGTCGATAGGCTCGGACGCACATATCCCCGAGGACATCGGAGCAAATGTCTCCGACGGAATAGAAATAGCAAAAGCGGCAGGCTTTACCCGCCTGTGCTGGTTTAAAAACAGGGAACCACAGTTTATAAATATATAGTTCAGTGAAAGGATATTTATTATGAACGACATTATAAGGATATTACAGCAGAATGCCCGTGTCACCAATGAGGAACTCGGCGCAATGCTCGGTATTTCCGCAGATGAAGCGGCAAAGCAGATAAAGGAGCTCGAGGACAACGGCATAATCAAGGGCTACAGCGTTATCCTCGACGACGAGCTCTATGACAAATCGACGGTCTATGCAACTATCGAGCTCAAGGTAACTCCTCAGCGCGACTGCGGATTTGATGACATTGCAAAGACTATCATGATGTATGACGAGGTCGAGAGCGTCAGCCTCATGTCAGGTGCGTATGACCTCGCTGTTGAGGTCAAGGGAAACAACCTCAAGGACGTTGCACTCTTCGTCTCTGAGCGCCTTTCGACTATTGACGGAGTGCTTTCAACGGCTACTCACTTCATTCTGAAAAAATACAAGGAAAAGGGTATCTTCATTGACCGTGAAGAGCCTGACGAAAGGGGACTCTGCTGATCGTGATAGATTATGAGAAGGCTCTTTCAAAGAAGATAAAGCAGATAAAGCCGTCGGGGATACGCAAATTCTTCGACATTGCAGGCACTATGGAGGGCGTTATCAGTCTCGGAGTCGGTGAGCCCGATTTCTCAACTCCTTGGGCGATAAGAAAAGCCGCTATTCAGGTATTGGAGCGCAAGCATATCGTATATGGTCCAAACAAGGGAATAGTACCGCTGAGACAGGCTGTCTGTGACCGAATAGAGAGGAAAACGGGAGCTGTCTATGACTCGGAAAGTGAGCTTATCATCACAGTCGGCGGCTCGGAGGCAATAGACCTTGCTGTCCGCGGAATGCTCGACCCCGGTGACGAGGTGCTCGTTGTCGAGCCGTGCTTCGTGTGCTATGCTCCGCTGGTCGAGCTTGCAGGCGGAGTGCCTGTGTCAGTCCCGACAAGGATAGAGAACAATTTCAAGCTCACCGCCGATGACCTCAAAGGCAAGATAACCGAGCACACAAAGCTCCTTATACTGCCGTTCCCGAACAATCCCACGGGAGCTGTCATGACGCGTGAGGATCTTGAGCCTATTGCGGAAATACTGCGTGATACCAACATCATGGTGCTCTCCGACGAGATATATTCGGAGCTTACATACGGCCGCCGTCACTGCTCGATAATAGAGCTTGACGGAATGAAGGAGCGTACGATTTACGTTAACGGCTTCTCGAAGGCGTTTGCCATGACAGGCTGGAGACTCGGCTATGTATGTGCTCCCGAGCCGATAATAACACAGATAGCAAAGATACATCAGTACGGGATAATGTGCTCGCCGTATATCAGCCAGAATGCCGCGATCGAGGCACTCACCTCATGCGACGCGGAGGTCGATAAAATGGTCGAAGAGTATAATATCCGCAGACGCTATCTTGTCAGCGAGTTCAACCGTCTCGGACTTACCTGCTTTAATCCAGAGGGCGCATTCTATGTTTTCCCGTCGATAAAGAGCACGGGACTTTCAAGCGAGGAATTCTGCGAGAGACTGCTCTATGAGGAGAAAGTTGCGGTTGTCCCGGGAAGCGCATTCGGTGAGAGCGGCGAGGGACACATTCGTATCTCATACGCATACTCGCTGAAGCATCTGCGCGAGGCTATGAGCCGTATCGAGAAATTCCTGAAAAAGCTGGAGAGTGAAAGGTCTTGAAGGTAAAAACTGCGGCTAAGATAAATCTTACGCTCGACGTTGTGGGAAAGCTCGAAAACGGCTATCACGCGCTCGAAAGCGTATTCCAGACAGTCGGCATCTATGACGAGGTCGAGGTAGTGCTGAATGAAAGCGGAGAGATAACGCTCACCTGCGACTCTCCTGCGGAATTCGGCTTTATTCCCTGTGACGAGCGAAATATCGCGTATAAGGCGGCTCGCAGGTTCCTTGACGAAAACGGCATGGTGGACGGCTGTGAGATACACATAAGCAAGGGTATACCGTCGCAGGCCGGCATGGGCGGCGGAAGTACGGACGCTGCGGCTGTTATATACTGTCTGCAAGCGTTGACGGGCAGGAGCCTTGCCCATGCGGAAAAGCTCGGGGCGGACGTTCCGTTTTTCCTTACGGGCGGCACGGCATATGTCACGGGCATAGGTGAGAATATAGCTACCGCTCCCGACTATTCGGGGCGCATACTCGTTATTGCAAAGGGCAGTGAGGGCGTATCGACTGCGGAGGCATACAGCCTTATCGACGCACTTGAAGCTCCCGCGCACCCGGATACTAAGGCACTTATGGACGCAATAAGCTCGGGCGGAGAGGAATATGTTCACTTCGGCAATCTCTTCGAGCAGGCGATAAAGCTCGGCTCGGTGGACAGGATAAAGTCCGTGATGAGTGCAAACGGCGGACTCGGAGCAACTATGACGGGGAGCGGCTCGGCGGTGTTCGGGTTGTTCAAATCGTATGAGGAAGCTGAAAAATGCTCGGCTCTGCTCAGGACAGAGGGGTACTTTGCACAGGTCTGCGAGACCGTATCAAAGGCATTTATAGAGCTTTAAACAATAGCATTATGCTCTCGGCAGTGAATCATTCACTGTCGGGAGCTTTTTTAGTTGGTTTTTATTCGGGCAGCGTTCGCATTTGCCAATGATACCACAAACCCTCAGTCAGTCAAGACTAAAACAAGCGCAGCCAAAGGCCGCGGTCTTGACAGTCTATCGTGTTTGTGAGGGTGGGCAAATATGCAAACGCCGACCCGAGCCGACCGCAAAAAGTTATTTATCTCCTTCTCACAGCACAGACATTGATTGCATATTTGTCCGCGTCCGCTCATATCCTTTAAGGACACATCTCCCCGAAAGGATTGAGTTTATGGGACTTACAGAAAAGGAAGCGGCGGCAAAGCTGAAAGCCGTCGGTGAGAACACGTTCGGTGAAGCGAAAAAGGTCGGAGCGGCAAGGATTTTCATTGGTCAGTTCAAGGACATAATGGTGATGATACTGCTTGGAGCTACGGCAATTTCGGTGCTTCTCGGTGAGGTCACGGACGCTGTCACGATAATCCTCATCGTGCTGCTGAATGCGATACTCGGCTTCATTCAGGAATACCGCACGGAGCATACTCTTGAAGCACTGCGCTCCATGACTGCTCCCACGGCAAAGTGCTGCCGTGACGGAAGATTCAGGGTGATAGAGGCGGCGAAGCTCGTCCCTGACGACGTTATCGAGCTTGAATCGGGCGACCGTGTCCCTGCGGACTGCGTGCTGCTGAAAGCCTCGGGAGTGTTTGCTGATGAGTCAATGCTCACGGGCGAGTCAGAGGCGGTCGCAAAGGCGGCAGGGAGTGTGAACGACGAGGACAATTCCCTCAATAAGCCGAATATCCTCTACTGCGGCACATCGGTCACAAAGGGCACCTGTCAGGCAAGGGTGATCGCAACGGGAAAATCCGCTCAGATGGGGAAGATATCGGAAATGCTCTCCGACATCGACCGTGAGCTGACACCTCTGCAAAAGCGGCTCGCGGAGCTCGGAAAGGTCGTTGCGATAATCTGCATCGTCGTATGCTTTGCGGTTTTCGGAGCGGGAGTCCTGCGCGGTGAGGACGTTTTCACCATGCTCATGACGGGCATAACTATCGCTATTGCGGCAATTCCCGAGGGACTTCCTGCGACTGTCACCATAGCTCTCGCGCTTGCTGTGAGCCGTATGCTGAAGCAGAAGGCTCTTGTGAACAAGCTCCACAGCGTTGAGACTCTCGGGTGCACGTCGGTGATATGCTCCGACAAGACGGGCACTATAACCGAGAACAAAATGACTGTCACAGAGCTGCGTACAGCAGGCGAAAAATACACGTTCAGCGGCATGGGCTACCGAATGAGCGGCACCGTCACAAAGGGGGAGCTCGGGCTTGTTGTAAATCCTCGGAATGAAAAGGCGCTTACCGAGGCGCTGCGCTGCGGAGTGCTCTGCTCGACTGCTTCCGTGTCCGCGCCGAAAAGAAAGCTCAGGAGCTTGGGCGAATGGGAGGCATCGGGCGACCCGACGGAAATATCGCTGCTTGTTGCCGCGGCAAAGGCGAACATCACCCGTGAAAGCCTTGAGACGAGATTTCGCCGCAGGGACGAGTACCCGTTTGACAGTGAGACGCGCTTCATGGCTGTGAACTGTATTTGCTCGGACGGCGGGCGCACCTTCTACAAGGGTGCCGAGGAGGTCATTCTGCCCAGGTGCAGCCGATATATGACCGAGAGCGGAGAGGTGCTCGCGCTTACCGATGAGATACGCAGTCACATCTCCGAAATGACCGCGGAGATGTCGGACGGTGCACTCAGAGTCCTTGCACTTGCCGAATTATCGGACAGCAAGCTCAGTCCCGAGGCTGATGAGCTGATCTTCCTCGGACTTGCGGGAATGCTCGACCCTCCGCGTGAGGAAGCCAAGACTGCTATACGCAGATGTGCGTCGGCGTCGGTGAGGACTGTCATGATAACGGGCGACCACAAGAATACGGCTGTTGCAGTGGCGCGGAAGGCAGGTCTGCTCAGAGGAGGAAGGGCAATAACGGGAGCGGAGCTGAACAAGCTCTCCGACGAGGAGCTTGACCGTGAAATAGGCAAATACACAGTGTTTGCCCGTGTTGAGCCGATACATAAGCTGAGGATAGTGAGGAGCTTTAAAAGGCGTGGCGAGATAGTCACTATGACGGGCGACGGAGTCAATGACGCTCCTGCCGTCAAGGAAGCCGATGTCGGCGTAGCTATGGGAGTTTCGGGCACGGACGTGACCAAGCAGGCGGCTGACGTGATACTCCTTGATGACAACCTTGCAACGCTCGTCAGTGCCGTCGAGCAGGGACGCTGTGTGTACGCAAATATACGAAAATTCGTGCGGTATCTGCTCTCGTGCAACATCGGGGAGGTGCTCACGATGTTTGTCGGGATACTCATGGGAATGCCCGTCGTGCTTTTGCCCGTGCAGATATTGCTCGTCAACCTTGTCACTGACGGACTGCCTGCCGTAGCGCTCGGACTTGAGCCGCCCGAGCCCGACCTCATGAGCAAGCCGCCGCGCAAGTCCACGGAGAGCTTTTTCTCGGGCGGACTGCTTGCGAAGATAATCTTCCGCGGCATATTCATAGGACTTTCCACGCTCATCTCTTTCACATCGGTGATACATCTCGGCGGCTCGCTTGCGGCAGGTCGTACAGCGGCACTCGTCACACTTGTCATGTCGCAGCTTATCCACGTTTTCGAGTGCAAATCGGAGACACGGTCGCTGTTCAGGATAAACATTTTCAGCAATATGAAGCTCGTTCTCGCGGTGCTCACCTCGTTTGCGGTACTTGCCGCAGCAGTTGCAGTCCCACAGTTACAGGTGGTATTCGAGACTGTTTCCCTCACACCGCAGCAGCTTCTCATTGCTCTCGGACTCAGCGCCGCGGTGCCTGTAATAAGCGGGATTTTCAGATAAATAGGAAAGAGTAAATATTATTTGGTGGTCGTTTGTGAGGGTGGGCAAATGCGAACGCCGCTTATAGTAACAACACCGAAATTTTTTGACCATGTCAAATGAAATAAGGCTGCACAGAACTTATCTGTGCAGCCTTTTGCTGTTTGTGTTTATTCAACAGTAACGGTACCGCCCTTGAAATTGGAAAACGCATAGAGCTGGTAGGAATCGTCGCTGTCGATGCTTTTGAAGTTGTCGTTCGTATAGTAGAACAAGCCGATCGGATAGACCGTGCCGGACTGAGCGTCCGCCGGAATATCGAGGTAGAACGTCATTATGTCGCCGTCGAAGCCGTGCTCGGTGAAAATTGTGGTGAAGAATATCGAGCTGAGTCCGTTCGATGTGAGCTCGTCACTGAGGTCAGCGGCACATTCAAGCCCTATGCTTGCTCCCGAGCCTTCACTTGCGTCCCCGAGAGTAAAGCGTATGTCGTCGGTGTCCGAGGACTTATGAACGCATTTGAGCTCCTTCGGATAGGTGATGTGAAGTCCGCAGCTGTTCCATTTTTCCTCTGTGCCGCTCACGGAGAGTGTAACTTCGGTAGTTTCGCCTGCCTTGCAGGTCGTGTTGCTTATAGAGAGTACAGGTCCGCTCGAAGCTTCTGTGACTCCGCTGAAATCCGCCTTCAGCATTTCGTCGCTTGTCATGGAGGCGGCTGCCTTTTTGACGGGAGCAGTCTCCGATGACTTTTTCTTTTCGGAACCGCAGCTGCAAAGTGCAAGCACCGCGGCGGAAACAACTGCCGTTAGCAGTGATAGCTTATTCTTCCTCATTTTTCTCCTGCTGCTTTCCCGAAATACCCTCAACAACGAGCCTGCCGCTGTCCGCTGAGACAGCTATCTCCTTTGTTTCCGAGGCTTTTTCGATTATTATTTCAGCCACCTTATCCTCTACTTCCTGACGGATAACGCGGCGGATGTCACGCGCTCCGTATGGCTTGCCGTAGGACTTTTCCGCGATGAGCCCGAGTGCCTCGTCCGTGTAGGAGAGGGCGATATTCTTTTCGGAGAGCGGCTCCTTCATCTCATTCAGCATGAGTGCGGCAATGTCTGCGAAGTTCTCCTTTGTGAGCTGCTTGAACACAACTATCTCGTCGATACGGCTGATGAATTCGGGACGCAGGAAATCGCGCAGTCCCTTTATAGCCTTGTCGTGAGAGATGTCGTCAGCAGTGCGGTTGAAGCCTACACCTACCGATTTATCAGTGGAACCTGCATTCGATGTCATGCAGATGATAGTGTTCTCGAAGTTAACAGTCCTGCCGTGAGCGTCATCGACCTTGCCCTCGTCGAGTATCTGCATGAGGATATTCATGACATCGGGGTGAGCCTTTTCTATCTCGTCGAACAGGATAACGGAGTAAGGTCTGCGGCGCACCTTTTCGGTGAGCTGACCTGCCTCGTCGTAGCCGACATATCCCGGAGGCGAACCTATCATTCTCGCAACGCTGTGCTTTTCCATGTATTCGGTCATATCGAGCCTTATGAGCGGCTCGGGCGAATCGAACATCTCCTCCGCGAGCGACTTTACAAGCTCGGTCTTTCCGACGCCCGTAGGTCCTACGAAGATGAATGAAGCGGGTCTGCGGCGCTTGCTGAGCTGTACCCTTGTGCGCTTTATCGCGCGTGTGAGCACTCCCACAGCCTCGTCCTGACCGATAACACGCTTTTTGAGGTTCTCCTCGAGGTGAGCGATACGCAGGAATTCCGTCTCTGCTATCTTGCTTGCCGGGATACCCGTCCACAGCTCAACGACCTTGGTTATGTCCTCCTCTGTGACCTGTACGTTTTCCGCCTTGGCAGTGACTTCCTTTTCCTTTTCACGAGCGTGGATAAGCTTGCTCTTTACGTCAGCGATAGCCTCATAATCGGGCTCGGGCTGTTCCGTGAGCGACTTTTCCATACCCTCGAGGACTTCAAGCTCCTTTTTCAGCTTCTTGCTGTCGGCAATTTCGGGCGAGCGTATGCAGGCTCTTGCACATCCCTCGTCGAGAAGGTCAATAGCCTTATCGGGAAGGAATCTGTCCGTGATATAGCGTTCTGAGAGCACCGCGCACATTCTCACGAGGTAATCGGAAATATGAACACGGTGGTATTCCTCGTAGTATTTCTTTATTCCGAGGAGCACATTTACCGTGTCCTCGATAGTAGGCTCCTCGACCTTTACGGGCTGGAAGCGGCGCTCGAGAGCGGAGTCCTTTTCAATGTATTTTCTGTATTCGGCAAAGGTGGTCGCACCTATGACCTGTACCTCGCCGCGAGAGAGTGCAGGCTTGAGGATATTCGCGGCATTCATCGAGCCCTCGGAGTCTCCTGCGCCTATCATGTTGTGCACCTCGTCGATGAAGAGGATAATATTGCCCTCGCGCTTGACCTCGTCAACAAGACCTTTTACACGGCTCTCGAACTGTCCGCGAAACTGAGTTCCTGCAACAAGTGCCGTGAGGTCGAGCAGAAAGAGCTTCTTGTCAGCGAGATTGAAGGGGACATTGCCCTCGTTTATCCTCTGTGCGATGCCCTCAGCGATAGCAGTCTTTCCGACACCGGGCTCACCGATAAGGCAGGGATTATTTTTAGTGCGGCGTGAAAGTATCTGTATCACGCGGTTTATTTCCTTGTCGCGTCCGATTATGCGGTCGAGTTTGCCCTCCTCAGCCTTCTTGGAGAGGTTGTCGCAGTAGGTGTTAAGGAATTTCAGCTCCTTCGGGCGTTTTTCCTTTGAGCCGCCGAATAATCCGCGCTTTTTCTCGGATTTCTTGCCTGTCGGGTCCTTATCGTTCTGCTCAGATCCGATGTCCGCAGAGTCGTCCTTGCTTGAGTTGTTATCGTAAAGGTTTGCGAGAAAATCAGGCACGATACCCGAGCCGCCCATTTCAAAGCTGTCGCCGTCGAGCATACCCATCATCTGCTCTGAGAGCTGGTCGAGCTCATCATCGCTTATTCCGAGCTTCTCCATGTATTCCTCTACCTGTGGTATTTTTCTTGCGCGGGCACATGAGAGACAGAGTCCCTCATTTTTTTTCTGTCCGTTCTGGACTGAAGTGATAAATACCACGGCAGGTCTTTTCTTGCAAACTGAGCACATTATCATCAGGTAAAAATCCTCCTGTTAGTTCGATCGTCCGAGGCGGCACAGCAGGTATCCTGCGTTTGTCACCCCGTCTGTATACTTATTATATGAGCACGTTACATCGTGCTTGTTATGAATTTGTAGAAATATTTGAAAATGTAGGTCTTGTTTATGGCGCTGTGGTTGAAGAACAGCATCTCGTTGCTTCCGAGCACTACATAGAGCCTTATCATAGCGGCTACAACACATACATAGACCGCTCCGTTGACTATTCCGAGGAAGCCTCCGACGGTGTGGGAGAATATTCCTTGATAGCCCGAGTCGTCGTCGAGGAATGACTTGAACACGAACCATGTTATCAGTACCACGAGAAAGACGAGTATAATGAATGCGATAAGTCTCACGAGCGTGATATATGCACTGCTGATATAGTGGTTCGATATGAACTTTCCTGCCTTAGTCATGGGGAATTCTTCATTCGGGTCATCAAATATCTGCATGAGCGGAGCAAATTGATCAATGGTCTCGGGATTTTTCTTAATGTTCTTTTTCGCTGTTGCTCCCGCGAATTTGCTGAGCTCCTCTGTGACATATCCGCTGATTATCTCTCCCTCGCCCTCGTAGAGCTTTTCATAAAAGCCGTCCTCATCATCCACGGGCTTTCCGTTTACGCTGTTAACATAGACAAAGAGCTTATTGTTTATATCCTCACCTGAGCTGAGTATCTCATTGAGCTTCTTGTAATCCACCTTTATGTTATAGCCGAGGGATTCAAGATACACCTTTATGTCCTGAGTAAAATCCTTGCCCTCAAGAGCATGAGCAAGCTTTTTTGAATTTGAGTCCTTTATCGTTGTTTTGTATATTGATCTTGAAATGCTTCCACTTACCGTGAGAGCAATAGCGAAGGCAAGTATGCAGCCGACAAGAGAGGTCAGTGCTCTTGTTATTCCCTTTCTGCCCGAGAGGAAAATACAAACAAGAACAACAGCAGCTGCTGCAACGTCATAAAACCACCAGAATTGATCACCCATAAATTACCCGCTGCTCCTATAAAATACTTCGGAGCGAACGGTTCCTCCTTTCGTTTTTCAGATAAATTATTCGCCTGATTCAAAATCTATTCTGTCAATTTTATTATAGCCCTTCAGGAAAATGTGATCCTTGCCCTTTACGAATCCGTCGTAGGAATCACTTACATCTACCGTAGAGCGTACTTTTCCGTCAAAGTCATAAGCTGTTATATGCTTTCTGCACATTACATATGCAAGACCGCCATATACAGCAACATCAACAGCAGGGGAGTCGAGCTCTATCGTCAGCGGCTCACTTTTGTCGTCAGCAAACAAAGCAGCCGTGTATTTTCTCGTGTCGTCGTTGTTTACCGCAACAACTGCCTTTCCGCCTGCACTTGCACCGCCTGCGGTATCACCGTCGTATGTATAGAAGGAGCTTATCTTTCCGCTGTCGTCAACAAATCCGCACGCCTTGTCGCCGTATACAAAGGCACTTTCGGATGTGGCGCTCAGGTCAAGACCGAGGGTGTTTAGTCCCGGGGAAGTCCATTTTTCGCCGCTCCTGCTGCTGAGGTCAAGCTCCTGAACACAGGTCGTGAGCTGACCGTTTTCAGCTCTTACGAAGCTGAGCTTGCAGCCTGTACTGTTGTTGATGAAGCTTATGTCGCTCACCATTTCCGTGCATTTGCGTCCGTAGATGAATTTTCCCTTGTTATCGTAAATGCTTATCTCGCAGTTGTAGTTGTCTGAGGTGGTAACTGCGGCTGTATAGCCCTGTGAGCTTATTCTCACAAAGAGTATGTTCTTGTCGTCGTAAGCCTTGTTGTAGAATACCGTTTCATCGTCCTCAACGGTGAACTTGCTGCCGCCGTTTTCATAAACGAGGAATCTGCCGTTTGCCGAGCAGAGAACAGAGTTCATGTATGCGTGCTGACGCTTTTTCAGAAGATTTCCCTCTGTGTTATATATGTAAAGGTAGGTATCATTGAGGACAGCTATCTTTTCGTCCGTGTATCTGAGCTGATAACCCGTCTCGCCGCCTATCTCGATGGGGAAGTTTCCCTTTGCGAGCTGACCGCTGTTAACTATCGTCTTGTACTGCCGCCCTATGCCGCGGAGCTCGGGTATCCATGAATCCTTTGTTGCATACAGTGTAGCAGCTATCATCACTGCCGCGAGGAAAACTACCAGTTTTATGATGCGTTTTCGCCGCTTTTTCTTGTTTTTAAGGTCTACTATATCGTCGGCGGAATAATTAGGCATTGCCGACACCTCCTGTGTATTTATCATTATACGGTGAAGAGGCTTCACCGAGCATTTCTTCCTTGCTGTAAAAGACTCTGTTGAGATAGAGTCCGTGAGCCATTGCAGTCCTTCCTGCGCGGAGTCTGTCCCTTGCGGAAAGGATTTCGGGAATGTCGTCAGGTGAGAGCTTCCCCTCATTTATATCGAGTAAAGTCCCGACGATTATCCTAATCATATTATACAAAAAACCGTCGCCTTTTACAAGTACATTCACCGAATCACCACTATTTTCTATTTTAAACGTAAAAATGGTGCGAATAGTTGATTTCACATTTGTACAGTCTGCACAAAAAGACGCAAAATCATGAGTACCGATGAAATACTTTGCAGCCTGACGAGCGAGGTCGGTGTTGAATTTCCTGCGGTAGTGCAGTCTTAGGTCGGTTGAAAACGGGTCTTTTGACTCGCTGCAATGCAGCTTGTATATGTATTCCTTCCCGACGCAGCTGTACCGCGCGTGGAAATCCTCGGGAGCGTCCTCACAGGCGAGTATCGAGATGTCGTCGGGAAGCAGTCCGTTTACTCCGCGGACGAATCCGAGACAGCGGATATTGCTTGTGGTCTTTACGTTGAATACATACATATTCGCGTGTACGCCCGTGTCGGTGCGTGAGCAGCCGCATATCGTGACAGGCTCATTTAGCACCTTGGATACGCATTTTTCAAGCACCTCCTGAACAGTCAGTGCATTGTTCTGTATCTGGAATCCGTGGTACTTAGTCCCCCTGTACGCTGCCGTCACCTTGAGATTTCTCATTTTTTTCCTCTTTTTCCTCCGTAACGCTGCCTTTGCTATCCTCTATCTCCTGATTGTATATCTCACTTGCCGCCGCAAGCTCCTCGGGAGCAGGTACTTCTGCCTCCTGTGCAGCAATTTTTGCAGACGCCGCTGCCGCCTTTGCAGCCTTTCTCTTTCTGAAATACCTTTCGAGCACTATCGTGAGTATTACGAGCAGGAGAGAGGCTATGCTTATGAGGAGTCCCTGTATGAAGCCCTCGGGAATGTAGCGTATCTCAATGTCGTGCTTGCCTGCACTTACCCTTGCACCCATCATTGCTCCGAGCACCTTGCAGGTCTCAGCCTTTTTGCCGTCAACATAGACGCTCCAGCCCTTTTCGTATGGCATAGCAAGGTAGAGTATACCGTCGCTCTTTGCATTTATGGTGCCCTTTATCTTAGCGTCCTTGAAGCTTGATATGTTGAGCTGTTCGTCGGCAAGGAGTCCGTATGCCTTATCGAAAAGCTCGTTGCTCATTGCATAGACCATGAGCTTGTAATCGCCTGATGTACGGTCAGTCTTTGTGGTTATTTTTACTGTTGACTTGTCGCCCGAGTGACAGTTGCCCATGGGGAAGGAGATACCGTAGTCCTTGATAAGCCCTCCGTCATCGACCTGTGAGCCGTTGCATTTTATTGTGAGGTCGTCGCAGGTAGCGTTTCCGGGGTAGCCAACATATCCGTAGAGAGTGTAGCCGTCTATTCCGTCGAAGGTATAGGTCACAGCCCCCTCACTGCCGCTTTCTGTTTTGCGGTACTGATAGTTTCCGAAGCCGTTTTTATCGACGTTAACATTTTCATATTCGGCAAGTGCAGGCATCTGAGCTGTGAATACAGCCTCAGTCATGCCCGTTGCATTCTTGATGATGTCGTTCTGATATTCAAACGGATTGTATACAGACTCCGGCGTAAGGCTGAGGATGCTCTCATTCACCATGAATCCGAGCGATAGCGGATACTTATTCTTATATGCGTACACGTTGCCCGAGGAACCGAAAGGTTCAAGGAAGTCCGCCTCGGAATTGAGTGAACCGTTTCTCTTGAGGATGTATTTTATGTCAAAAAGCGAGTTTATAAACGGAGTAGCCGTGCGGTAGTAATAGCGGTTTCCGGCTTCGGAAGCATAGAGACCGAGCCTCTTTATGAGCTTTGTCACCGATACATTTGCAGAGGACGAGAACTGCGAGAGTCCGTAATAGCCGTAGAGCGCACTGTCATTGAGCGTCCATGTAGCGTTCATCTCAGTTCGGTAGAACGGCGAATCCTCGGTATCCTCTATCCTGTCGAGCAGTATCCTGCTGTCAACGTATTCTGTGGGGTAGCTTGTATAGCTTGTTGTTGAGACTGTATTTACGCCGAGCTGTGCATTCGAGATGAACTCGCTGAAAACGACTGCTCCGAGCACAACGTTCATTATCGTGTTCCTTACATTTTTGCTCTTGAAGGGGAAAACCTTTGCTGCAACAAATATGAGAAGGAATGCCAATGTAATGAATACCGACTTGTCAAATGCCTCTGTTATGCCGAAAACGAGCTTATCTGCGATTGCCTCGGACGCTCCGTCGGGAGCAGGTATAGCTGATGATGCTTCAAGCTTTCCAAGCTTTGAAAGTGCAGGAAAGAGCTTGACAGCTATCACGATGAAGTCAATGACCAGCATTGCAATTACTGCTGAGAGCTCAATGCGCTTGTTGAGCTTTTTCCATTTGCAGACAGCGTCAAAGATGAGGGCTGCTGCCACAAACGGCAGTACATAAGCAATGAGTGCTGCGAGAATGAGAAGTGAGTAGACCTCCCTGCCAACTGAGAGCGCTGCCTTTGAGGTGAGATGGAAGATATTCACACCGTTTATATCAAGCGTCTTGAAGTTGCAGTAGAATACCGCCGCGGGACCGATTATCATGAGGAAAAGCTGGTATACCTTGATACCCTTTTCAAGCATGATGTCGTATGCTCTGTACGCTGCCGCAGCAAGCACAAAGCAGAAGATGAACGCAAATCTGTACGGTATCTGGTTCGTGAAGTGGAAGCCGTGCCAGATATAGTTGAGCTTGTTCATATTGCAGCTTACTATAACAAGTGCGAGCATTGCAAGTACGGAGACCTTCTCGCGTATCTTTATCCCGAATGAGAAGAGGAACACTCCGAAGAGCGTCACAGCGAGCATTCCGCAGGCGATATTCGGCAGTCCCTCTACCTTTGTCGGAGCATTATATGAGATGAGATTTGCGAATATGTCCGTCCATTTTTCGTACCAGACGGTTTCCTTGGGGAAGATATTGTTTGCGCTGTATGTAAGCTGCAAGCCGAAATATGCAGGCAGGAGCATGAAGGCTGCAAGTCCGAGCCCGAGCACTGACGAGCGGAAAACTACCCATATTTTCCGGAGATAGTCCTTTATGCCCTTGAATTCGATGATTCCTGCCGCAAGGAACATGAATACCGAGAAAATGCAGGTGAAGAATGCGATATAGTAGTTTGCAAACAGCGAGAGCGCAAGTGCAAAGGTGTAGACCTTCCATTTTCCCTCGCGTGAGAGTGCAACAAGTCCGAGCATTACAAGCGGGAAGAGTGCAACAGTGTCGAACCACATAACGTTCCAGTAATACCCGAGAGTATAGCTGCTGAGGGCATACATTACCGAGAAAACGCACATCGAGAGGTCGCGGCGCTTGAAGGTATAGCTCAGGAACATACTGAAGAACATTCCCGAAAAGCCTATCTTCATGACGAGAATGAATGTGAGCGCGTCACGGATATGGTCGCCGTCGAAGAATACTGAGAGCCAGTTCAGCGGACTTGCCGCATAGTAGGAGATGAGCGATAGGAAATTCGTTCCGAGACCATTCTCCCATGAATACAGGAATGAGCCGTGTGTCACGAGCTTCTCGCGCACAACCTTGAAGAAGGGGTAATACTGGTGCCACAGGTCAACGACGAGTATCTGCTGGTCGCCGAACGGGTGTATCTTGTTCAGCGAAAAGGCATATGTCATTATAACAGCAGGAATGAAGAAGGAAAGAATGAACAGAATTATCCTTTTCTCAAACAGCAGCTCATAGAGCTTTAGTGATCGGATCTTTTTACTGAAGTCGGAAGTTTTTTTCTTTGCAGGACCTTTTTTGTATCCGCCTTTTCTGACAGTCGATTTTTTAGCTTTACTCAATTTGGTTCTCCTTATTTGCAGATATGTCCGAGTGCTATGACAAGGGCAAAGAATAGTATTGTTATGAAAAGTGCGATGTAATCGCGCGGAGCTGATTTAAGCTGTCTCAGACGGGTGCGTCCCTCGCCGCCGTGATAGCAGCGGCATTCCATTGCTGTCGCAAGCTCGTCCGCACGTCTGAATGACGATATGAACAGCGGAACAAGAATGGATATCATGTTCCTTGCCCTGTTCATGAAGCTTCCCGTGTCAAACTCGGCTCCTCTTGCCTTCTGAGCGGAGATTATCTTGTCAGTCTCCTCTATGAGCGTCGGTATGAAGCGGAGCGCTATCGACATCATCATTGCAAGCTCATGGACGGGGAATTTAAGCCTTTTGAGCGGTGAGAGCAGGTGCTCTATCGCGTCTGTGAGCGTTATCGGAGTCGTCGTGTATGTGAGTATCGAGCTTCCGACTATCAGCAACACTATGCGTATTATCATGAAAACGCTCGTGTTTATGCCGTCATGAGTTATCTTGATGAATTTCCAAGACCACAGCACATCTCCCGAATTCATCAGCAGGAGATTGATGACAGCCGTTATCACAAGAAACGGCATTATAGGCTTTACGCTCTTTGCGAACATTTTCATCGGAATGCCCGAGAGAAGTACTGCCATGAGCGTATATACCGCTCCGACAGCAAGGCACAGGAATGTGCCGCCTGTGAAGAGCATTATTATAAAAATGAGAGTTATGACTATTTTGAATCTCGGGTCAAGGCGGTGGATAATGCTGTCACCCGGGAAAAACTGTCCTATCGTTATATCTTTAAGCAATTCGACCGTTCTCCTTTTCCCTGAGCTTTTTCAGCAGAAGCTCCTTTGCATAGCCTACCGTGTAGACCTCCTTGCCGAAATCAAGACCGCGGTCGCGCAGTTCCGAAAAGACCTTCGTTACCTGCGGCACGTCAAGACCTATCTTCGTTATCTCCTTTGAGCGAGCAAAGACCTTTTTGGTCTCGTCATAGCAGAAGAGCTTTCCCTTGTTCATGACGAGTATCTTGTCGGCAAACTCGGCAATGTCCTCCATGCTGTGTGAGACTATGAGGATAGTATTCTTTGTGCGCTCGTGATAGGCTTTTATGTGCCCGAGTATCTTGTCGCGTCCCGCCGGGTCAAGACCTGCCGTCGGCTCGTCGAGAATGAGCACCTTCGGCTCCATAGCCATTACGCCTGCGATAGCGACGCGGCGCTTCTGACCGCCCGAAAGCTCAAAGGGAGAGCGCTCCATCAGTTCCTCTCTCAGACCTATATCATGGGCGGTATCATAGACACGGCGCTTTATCTCCTCGTCGTCGAGTCCCATGTTCTTCGGTCCGAAGGCTATGTCCTTGAAGACAGTCTCCTCGAAAATCTGATATTCGGGGTACTGAAAGACAAGTCCCACCTGAAATCTGACATCGCGTATTTTTTCCTTGTCCGCCCAGATGTCCTTGCCGTCGAGGAGCACACGTCCCGAGGTACCCTTCAGCAGACCGTTGAAGTGCTGTATGAGGGTGGACTTTCCCGAGCCGGTATGTCCCATAACACCGACCATCTCGCCCTCGTTTATCGAGAGATCAACATGGTCAACGGCTGTTTTTTCAAAGGGAGTGCCGATACTGTAGGTATATGTGAGTTCTTCGGTCTGAAGGATAGCCAATATAATTACTCCTTTATTCTGCGAATAGTTTCAGTATAGCCTTGACGCACTCCTCCTCCGAGATAGTCTCGGGTGAGATGTCATAGCCTGCGCGGCTGAGCTCCCATGCGAGCTCTGTGACCTGCGGCACATCAAGACCGACCTTTTTCATTATCTCGACCTGAGAAAAGACCTTCTCGGGCGTATCGTCGAGAATTATCCTACCCTTGTCCATGACTGCTATACGTCCGCACTGTGCTGCCTCGTCCATGTAGTGAGTGATGAGGACAATGGTTATGCCCTGTTCTCTGTTCATGCGCTTTATCGTGGACATTACCTCGCGCCGTCCCTGTGGGTCGAGCATTGCTGTCGGCTCGTCGAGGACTATTATCCTCGGGCGCATTGCGATTATGCCTGCAATTGCCACGCGCTGCTTCTGTCCGCCAGAGAGCTGACTCGGGGAGTGCAGCCTGTATTCGTACATTCCGACAGCCTTGAGAGCGTCGTCCACGCGCCTGCGCATTTCCTCATACGGCACCCCGAGGTTTTCAAGTGCGAAAGCCACGTCCTCCTCGACAATTGAGGAGACTATCTGGTTGTCGGGATTCTGAAATACCATTCCTGCGTGTTGGCGAAGCTCAAAGAGCCTGCTCTCGTCGGAGGCATCGATGCCGTCCACGATGACCTTTCCCTCAGTCGCGGTGAGAATGCCGTTGATATGCTTTGCAAGAGTGGATTTTCCCGAGCCGTTGTGACCGAGAACAGCTATCATCTCGCCCTCTTTTATACTGAGGTCAACGCCCTTCAGCACCTCCGCGGCGGCTTTGTCATCGCCCTCTGCCTTATAGCTGAAGTGCAGACCTGTTATCTCGATAATATTGCCGCTCATCATTCGGCAGGCTCTATCGACATCAGTGCGTCAACTCTGATTATCTTCGTAGTTATCGGACAATCGGGCTTCTTTGCGTTTTTCTTATACTGTATTTTCAGCCATTCGTCGTCACACTCAAGAATAGTGCAGATAGTTGACGGAGTGAGAGCTCCAAGCAGATCCTCGTCGAATGTGAGCTTGCACCTTTTTCCTATGAATTCGTTTAACAGTCTGGACATTTCCGAACCTCCGTTATTATTAAGCTTTCTTTTCAGTCTCCTGTTTTCTGTTTTCAGCCTGTTTGCCTTTTGGTTAGATGAAAGGAAGAGGCATAAAAAGCAGACAAACAGTCCGATGTATGCTCCGTTCATAGTTTACTTCTCCCATATCGCCGTCGAGCCGCAGGGAAGCGTCATTCCCGTTGACTGAACGGGGAGACCTATCTCGTCGAAGCTGACCCTGCCGCCGAATTTGTCAGTCAGAACAGTCCCGAGGATGTATCCCATTACCGAGGGCGAAAGTCCCGTGGTGTAGCTGTTTATGAGGAAGAACAGCGGGTCGTCGGAGAGTGCTCCTGCGCTCAGCTTCACGAGGTCGTAAACGCAGTCCTCGAGCTTCCAGACCTCGCCGCCCGGACCTCTGCCATAGCTTGGCGGGTCCATGACGATACCGTCGTATTTTCTTCCGCGGCGAATCTCACGCGCGATGAATTTCTCGCAGTCGTCCACTATCCAGCGTATCGGCTTGTCGGAAAGTCCTGAAGCCGCGGCGTTGTCCCTTGCCCACTGCACCATGCCCTTTGAAGCATCAACATGGCACACCGAAGCACCTGCGTTTGCACAGGCGAGAGTAGCTCCGCCCGTGTAGGCAAAGAGGTTCAGCACGTTCACGGGACGACCCGCATTCTTTATCTTATCCGCCATGAAATCCCAGTTTACAGCCTGCTCGGGAAAGAGCCCCGTGTGCTTGAAGCCTGTGGGACGGATATTGAAGGTGAGGTCGCCGTAGCTGATATTCCAAGCCTTATCGAGCTTTCTGCGGAATTCCCAGCTTCCGCCGCCTGCGCTTGAGCGGTGGTAGTGTCCGTCGGCGCTCCTCCAGAGCGGAGAAGCCTTGTCTGTTTTCCAGATTATCTGGGGGTCAGGTCTTACAAGCGAGACATTTCCCCATTTTTCAAGCTTTTCGCCGTCGGAGGTGTCGATTATCTTATAGTCCTTCCAGTTGACTGCTGTTCTCAAGTTTTTACTCCTATCTTGCCCTGCGCGGACATTTGAGCCTTATCTGCTCTGCGACGCGCATTGCCATTTCATTTATTTCGCCGAAGTCTCTGCCCTCGACTATCACTCCGATTATAGCCTCGGAGCTGTTACCCTCACGGACGAGGATACGCCCGTTGTCTCCGAGCTCCTCCTCGTATTTGTCGATGAGCGTGGTTATCGAGCTGTCATTCTTCCATATTTCAAGGAATCTCCTGCCGATAGGCACATTCATGATGACCTGCGGCAGCTTTTGTATCTCAACGGCAAGCTCGCTGAGAGGCTTGCCCGTTTCCTTCATTATTTTCATCAGTCTCGTGCCGCAAAGGAGTCCGTCGCCTGTTGTGAGGTCGTTACGGAAGATGATGTGTCCGCCCCTTTCGCCGCCGAGATCACAGCCGTCCTCGATCATGCGCTCGAGGATATATCGGCTGTTTGCACCTGTTGTGGATATGTTTATGCCGTTTTCCTCCGCGAACTTTTTCAGAGCAAAGCTGCTGAAAAGTGTCGTCGCAGCGGAATTATTGCGGAGCGTGCCCTTTTCCTTCATGTACTTTGCGAAAATAGCGAGCATTATGTCGCCGTCAACGAGGTGTCCGTTTTCATCGACTGCGAGACAACTGCTGCCGTCTGAGTCAATAGCGAGACCGCAGTCCGCTCCCGAGCTTACAGTGAGGTCCATTAGCCTTTCAAGCGCTGTCGCGGCGAGGTCTATGTCGGTATCAGTGCTTTCGGTCTGCTCGGGCATCATTATCATTTCAGCTCCGAGCTGAGTGAATATCTGCTCGGCAGGCGATACACAGCATCTGTCGGCACAGCATACAGCCGCCTTCATTCCCGAGAGGTCCGCGTCTGCCGCGGCACTTATATATGCCGAATATTCGTTGATATACTCGTCCTCGCGGACTATCTCCCCGGGACTTTCGCTGTCTGCGGAGCAAATGCTGCCATAGACGAGCTGTTCTATGCGCTCGAGCCTGTCACTGCCGAGCGGCATACTGTCGGCACCTATGAGCCTTATACCGCTCGCATAGGAGGTGCCGTGAGCCTTTGATATCATGATCCCCGCGTCCGCACTGTTTTCCTTTACGAGACAGCACAGCGCAGGGTAGGAGAGTTCACCGAGGATAACGGCTTTTCCGCCTGCCGATGAAACACCTGCGGAGACGGCGGCAAGCAGTATATCCGACGAGGGAGCGGAGTCCCTGCCGATGAAGATCGTTATTTTTTTGTTTTTCCTGCCCGAAAAAAATGCTGCTGCCGCCTGACCTGCCTGCATTGCAAGCTCGGCGGATACCGCAGCAGGCTGGATACCCTTTGCACTGTCCGTGCCGAAAAGCTGTGACATCTGCTATGCTCCTTAAATGCCGTTGTTCTGTTCTCTGATAATGTAGACCGCGACGGGTCTGTGCCTGCCCGTGTAGTCGCTGAGAGTGCTGTATATACGCACGTCGGGACAGGTGTTGCAGCTGTTGTAGACCTTTATCCCTTTCCTTGTCCTCACGCAGAATACCGTGTGAAGTGACGAGAAAAAAGGGAAACCTGTCCAGAAGGTGATGATGAAGGCTTCTGCGCCCTCATAGCTCTTTGTGCGTGTGCATTCAGCACCGAAGTGCCCGAGTGCCTTCCCGAGATATCGGGCATTGCAGCCGAAAAATCCGCACAGCATACGGAAACGCTCCATGTATGCCGCGACCTCGCACAGCGGCTGAGGTCTGCCGAGATACGCAAGAGCGTTGTAGACTGCGATGACCTCACAGCCGTTGAAGCTCATGGGACAGATACCGTAGCGCATTTTTCCGACCGCGCCGAGAGCCTGTCCGCATATCATCTCGCCTGTTTTTATCAGAGCTGATAGTTCCTTGTTCTTTTTATAGTTACTTTTCTTTATGCCGAAAAAACGCATTTCTTCAAATCAGCGGGAGCTGTCCGTCGGGAGCGCTCTTTTCGCTGCCCTCAAACTTTATCCCGAGGTGCGCGTATGCAAGCTTTGTGGCGATACGACCGCGCGGAGTCCTTCCGAGGAAGCCGAGCTGCATGAGAAAGGGCTCGCACACGTCCTCAAGCGTTACCGATTCCTCACCGATAGCGGACGCAAGCGTTTCAAGTCCTACAGGTCCGCCGTTGTAGCCCTTGATTATCATTTCAAGCATACGCCTGTCAAGGCTGTCGAGACCGAGTTCGTCTATTTCCAGTCTGCTGAGTGCGATAGAGGCGATGTCCTGAGTTATTTCGCCGTTTCCCATGATGTCGGCAAAATCGCGCACACGCTTCAGCAGTCTGTTTGCGATTCTCGGAGTACCTCTCGCACGTCCTGCTATCTCCGCAGCACCGTCTGTTGTGCACGGTATATTGAGTATCATCGCACTTCTGCGGACAATGTCCGTGAGCTGCTCCTTTGAGTAGAGCTCAAGGCGGTGGATAACTCCGAATCTGTCACGGAGCGGCGCGGAGAGCTGTCCTGCGCGTGTTGTAGCTCCGATGAGAGTGAACGGCTTCAGGTCCATTCGTATGGAGCGAGCCGAGGGTCCCTTGCCGATGATGATGTCGATGACCCTGTCCTCAAGTGCAGGGTAGAGTATCTCCTCGACTGCGCGTGAAAGGCGGTGTATCTCGTCGATGAACAGCACGTCGTTGTCGGAGAGACTTGTCAGCAGTGACACGAGGTCGCCCGGCTTTTCGATAGCAGGACCCGTAGTTACGCGGAAGTTCACTCCGAGCTCATGGGCGATTATTCCCGAGAGAGTGGTCTTTCCGAGTCCGGGAGGACCATAGAGGAGCACATGGTCGAGCGGCTCGCATCTGCGCTTTGCCGCCTCGATGTAGACAGCAAGGTTTTCCTTGACTTTGTCCTGCCCGATGTATTCGCTCAGCGTCTGCGGACGGAGCGTCACCTCGACATCGCTGTCCTCTGGCGAATTTTCGGGAGAGATAACTCTCGGTGCAAATTCCATTTCCTCTGTCTGTATCAAATCATCATCTCCCTGACGTTGCCTGAAAGGTAATTATTTCTCAAAATAGCGCTTCTTTCTTACATAGAAGGGGTCTACCGTAGCGGCAGCCTTTTTGCCCATATCCTGCTCATAGCTGATGAAGCAGAGGTGCTCGTCGCTCTTTACTATCTTTGAAAGGTACTTCGAGAGCGGCACAAAGAGCTTTCTTGTACTTCCCATCATATCGAGGACTATGAGTATCTGCGGCTTTTCGCAGCCCTTTATCATCTCGAGGATGAATGCTCTGTTTACATTGGGCTGCTTTGAAAGGAATTTTGAAGCAGCACGGGTAAGGTGTGAAACTGAGCGCTCTGCCGGACGGTAGTTGATAGTGTCCTCCTCCTTGTAGGAGATAGCCTTTATCTTGAGGTTTCTCGCAATAAGGAGAATGCTCTTTATCTCCTGTGAGGAGAATTCCTTACCGTAGGAGTTGGGGTTGAGAACTGCCGATACCGACTGGATAAGGTCGAAAAGACGCAGGCAGTTTATCTTGTAGCAGTCAACATAGCGCTTTGCGAACTGCTGGAGTGCGCGGAAGCTTGTGAAAAACGGGATAAACATATCGCCGTCGGGGTTCTGTGTTGTGATAAGCTCAAGCTGTATACCGCCTTCCTCGCGGCTGCGCTCCTGCTTTACGGGGTTCTTGCAGATAACGTATACGTCGCTCTTGATAAGCGTCTGTAAGAACAGCGAGCGCTTTGACGGGTCCTTAATGGCAGCTTTCAGTAATTCGTCGAGATTCATTTCAAATTCTCCCTTTCATAGTTTATTTTATTTTGAAGATATGATCCTTAAAGTCTCCTTGATAAGATCCTGTGTGGGTAATGACGGGTCAAGCTTTGCAATTATCGGTGCGACCTCACCCTGCGAGTAGCCGAGCACGAGAAGTGCCTCTATCGCCTCTGTTACGGAGTCCGACACAGCGCCGCCCTGTATGTTTGCGATGCGTACCGCGTCCTCTGATACCGAGCCGCTGAGCGCTTCGGACGATATTTTGTCCTTCAGCTCGAGGACTATCCTCTGTGCAGTCTTTGCGCCGATACCCTTCGTGCGAGTGAAGGCCTTGCTGTCGCCCGAAGCTACAAGGAAGGCAAATCTTTCGGGGGTGACGTCGGAGAGTATCGCAGTAGCGGCTTTGGGACCTACTCCCGAAACCGATATGAGCAGCTTGAAGCAGCTCAGCTCCTGCTGCTCGGCAAATCCGAAGAGCTCCACAACGTCCTCGCGTATGTACAGGTAGGTGTAGAGAAAAGCCTCGTCACCGATATTTCCGAGCTGAGCGCCCGTGTGGTATGATATTCGGCAGCCGTAGCCGACTCCTCCGCATTCTATCGCAGTGAATCCGAGTTCCTTGGCGATTATTTTTCCTCTCAGACTGTATATCATTATTTTCTGCCTCCGAATGAATTTGCTGTACGGAAATCGAATCTTGTGGTGTGACCGTGACAGATAGCTATTGCAAGAGCGTCCGCGGCGTCGTCGGGTTTGGGTATCTGAGCAAGTCCGAGAATGCTTCTCGTCATTTCCATGACCTGCTTCTTTTCAGCCTTTCCGTAGCCGACAACAGACTGCTTTACCTGAAGCGGAGTGTACTCCGAGACGGGAATGTTCCTTCTTGCCGCCGACAGCACGGTGACTCCTCTTGCCTGTGCAACATCTATCGCAGTTTTCTGGTTGGATGTGAAGTAGAGGCGCTCGATAGCCATGCAGTCGGGCTTGTATCTGTCGAAGATGAATTCCACGTCGGTGAATATAGCGTTCAGGCGCTCGGGAAAAGGTGTTCCCGCGTCGGTAGTGACTGCGCCGTACTCTATCGGCTTGAATTTATAGCCGTCGTAATCGAGCACACCGAAGCCGACTATCGCGTATCCGGGGTCAATTCCTAATATTCTTATCATTTAACTTTATACCTGAAATTATTTATTTAATATGTGCCAATCATATTCCTATTCATTATAACACATTTAAGGATGGATTTGCAATACATTTAAAGTTTTTTTATTGATTTTTACAAAAATATCTGATATAATTATACTTGTTGAATAATGAAAAACTGTTGGGAGGTCTGTTATGGACGATTTACAGAGTCTTAGAAACTCCATTGACGATATTGACGAGGACTTGCTCTCGCTTTTCCTTGAACGAATGGAGCTGTGCAGAGGTGTTGCAAATTACAAGAAGGAGCACCATATGGCTGTCTTTCAGGGCGGCAGGGAACAGCAGGTAATTGACAGGATAAAGAAGCTTACAGGCGACGAAAGGCTTGAAAACGGCACGGCGGCGCTCTTTACCACGATAATGGATATAAGCAAGATACTCCAGAACAGGAAAATTCTTTCGGATATTCCTGAGCTGGAGCACACTGTCCCCGATTTTACGGCAGCAAAGAGGATAGGCTGTCAGGGCACATCGGGTGCAAATTCCGAAACTGCGGCGAGAATGATATTCGGTGACAAGGACATCACCTTTTACCCGACCTTTGAGGACGTGTTTGCGGCTGTGCAGTCGGGCGAGCTTGATTACGGAGTGCTCCCGATACATAATTCTACGGCAGGCTCGGTGGACAGCACCTACGACCTTATGGCTAAATACAGCGTTTTCGTCGTGAAGCAGGTATGTGTTGAGATAGACCACTGCCTTGCCGCAAGGACGGATATTCCCGTTTCGGAGATAGAATGCGTCTATTCTCATCCGCAGGCGCTCTCGCAGTGCAGTGATTTTATCGGCATGAACGATCTGCGGACAGGCGAATACAGCAATACCGCAGTCGCCGCAGAAATGGTCATGAACGACACCTCGGGCAGAAAGATAGCCGCGATATGCTCGCGTGAATGCGCGGAGCGTCTCGGCATGAAGATAATCGCTGAAAAGATAGCGGACTGCCTCGTGAACCGCACCCAGTTCGTGTGCGTGTCAAAAAATATGCAGGTGATGCCCGATTCGGACACAGTCTCCGTAATGCTCAAGATACCGCACACGGAGGGAAGCCTTTACAGACTGCTGACGAAATTCTATGTCAACGGCATGAACCTGCTGAGAATAGAGAACAGACCTGTCCGCGACGGCAGCTTTGAGGTGATGTTTTACCTCGATTTCAGCGGAAAAATAACCGACCCGACTGTCCGTGCGCTGCTGCGCGACCTCGACGAAAACCTCGAATACTTCCGCTGCCTCGGTACTTTCAAAGGCGAGTAAAGGAGAATCATTATGTCCGATAGATTTTTTGAGCTGCTTGACAGTAAAGAATTTGTGTTCCTCGACGGAGCAATGGGAACAATGATACAGGCGGCAGGCTATGCAGATGAGCATATCCCCGAGCTTCTCAACCTCACTCATCCAGAAGTCATTGCCGATATTCACAGGCAGTATTCCGAAAGCGGCGCGGATATAGTCTACGCGAATACCTTCGGAGCAAACAGGTATAAGCTTGCGGACTGCGGACACTCTCCCGAGGAGGTCATAAGGGCGGGCATTGCGAATGCGAAGCGTGCAGTTGGCGATAGATCGCTTGTTGCCCTCGATATCGGTCCTCTCGGACAGCTGCTCGAGCCTGCGGGAACGCTCTCATTCGAGGAGGCTTACGACTGCTATAAGGAAATGGTGCTCGCAGGCTCGGAAGCCGATGTTATCGTGCTTGAGACTATGACAGACCTGTATGAAGTCAAGGCGGCTTTCCTTGCGGCAAGGGAAAATTCCGACAAGCCTGTGCTCGTGACGATGACATTTGAGGAGAATATGCGTACATTTACGGGCGTTTCTCCCGAGTGCATGGTGGCTGTGCTTGAGGGACTCGGCGCGGACGCGATAGGTGTAAACTGCTCGCTCGGTCCCGAGGAGCTGTACCCCGTTGTGAACAGGATATGCTCACTCTCATCGCTGCCTGTTATCGCAAAGCCCAACGCCGGACTTCCCGACCCTGTCACAAATCAGTACAATGTTGCTCCCGGGGATTTTGCCGCAAGCGCCGTTAAGCTTGCCCATGCAGGAGTTACCGTGCTCGGCGGATGCTGCGGAACTACTCCTGCACATATAAATGCTCTGACGGATGCTCTTGCAGACGAAAAGCGCCATGTACGCACGATAATCAGAAGCAGCAAGGTCTGCACGGCTGTGAACTGCGTGAGCATAGACCAGCCGAGAGTTATCGGCGAGAGGATAAATCCGACGGGCAAGAAGCGCTTCAAGGAGGCGCTGCGTTCGCACGATATTGACTACATTCTCGGACAGGCGGTCGAGCAGGTGCAGGCAGGCGCGGAGATACTTGATGTGAATGTCGGACTGCCGGGCATCGACGAAAAGGCAATGATGGTCGAGGCGGTGAAGTCGATACAGGCGATATGCGATACGCCTCTCCAGCTCGACTCCACTATCCCCGAGGTGCTTGAGGCAGGACTGCGCGTCTACAACGGCAAGGCGATAGTCAACTCGGTCAACGGCGAGGACGAGTCGCTCAACACGATACTGCCGATAGTAAAGAAGTACGGCGCGTCCGTCGTGGGACTTACTCTCGACAAGGGCGGCATTCCAAAGACAGCGGAGGGACGCTTTGCGATAGCGGAGAAGATACTCGTCCGTGCACTTTCGCTCGGCATACCCAAGGAGGACGTTTTCATCGACTGCCTGACGCTTACGGCTTCTGCCGAGCAGGAGGGCGTAATGGAGACACTGAACGCTCTGCACCGCGTAAAAACGGAGCTCGGACTGCATACCGTGCTCGGTGTCTCAAACATTTCATTCGGACTTCCAAACCGCGAGCTGATAACTCGCACATTTCTCACAATGGCTCTGCACAGCGGTCTTGACCTGCCTATCATCAACCCGAATATCGACGGCATAATCGGAGCTGTACGCGCTTACAGACTGCTGAAGGGCATTGACAAGAATTCCACTGAGTTTATCAGTGTTTACGGTCAGGACGACAGCGCTCCGAAGCCTGCTCCAACGGCTAAATCGGACACTCCCGACCTTGTGCGCTCGGTCGCAAGCGGACTGAAAAATGACGCTGTAAAGGCTGTTGAGGTGCTCCTTGACACTGTCGGACCTATGGAGCTTATCAACAACTATCTCATTCCTGCGCTCGACGAGGCAGGGGATAAATTTGAAAAGGGAAAGATATTCCTTCCACAGCTCATACTCACCGCAGAATCGGCACAGGCTTGCTTCGAGAAGATAAAGGGCAAGCTCTCGGAGGGCGGCGGACAGGGAGTCTCAAAGGGCAAGGTAGTGCTTGCGACGGTCAAGGGCGATGTGCATGACATCGGCAAAAACATAGTGAAGGTGCTGCTTGACAGCTACGGCTTCACGGTCATTGACCTCGGAAAAGACGTGCCGCCTGAGACAGTCGTTAATGCCGCAATTGAGAATAAGGTCGGTCTTGTGGGACTTTCCGCACTTATGACCACTACCCTCGGAGCTATGGAGGACACGATAAAGCTTCTCAACGAGAAATATCCCGAGTGCAAAACGGTGGTCGGCGGAGCTGTGCTTACGGCTTCGTATGCGGAAAAGATACACGCGGACTACTATGCAAAGGACGCAAAGCGCACGGTCGATATAGCGGCGGAGGTCTACGGAGCATAAGTCGGCGTCAGATGATTGACACATACGGTTTTAAATGCTATAATTAGTATAGTGAAAGAGTTCTTGGTGGTCGTTATGCGTCGGCGTTTGCGTATTTGCCCACCCTCACGATCCTGTAAGGCTGTCAAGACCGCCGCCTGCGGCGCTTGTTATAGTCTTGACAGGCTAAAGGATCGTGGTATCATAGGCAAATGCGAACGCCGCATTCATACATGACCGTCTGAACGTCAATAAAAACGATAAGTATAATGATTCAAAAGGAGAATCCGGCTATGAGCAGAAATATAAACAGTTACGAGAGCCCGTTCTGTACACGATATGCAAGTGAGGAGATGCAGTACGTTTTCTCGGCAGATAAGAAGTTCACCACATGGAGAAGGCTGTGGGTAGCCCTTGCAAGAGCTGAAATGAAGCTCGGTCTGCCCGTTACAGAGGCACAGGTAAAGCAGCTTGAGGAGCACATCAATGACATCGACTATGACGTTGCAGAGGCACGCGAAAAGGTAGTCCGCCACGACGTTATGTCCCATGTCTACGCATACGGCAAGGCTTGCCCTGATGCGGAGCCTATTATCCACCTCGGCGCTACATCATGCTATGTCGGTGACAACACAGACATCATCATCATGCGCGACGGACTTAACATAATCCGCCGCAAGCTTATAAATGTAATGGCTAACCTTGCAAAGTTTGCTGATGAGTACAAGGATATGCCCTGCATGGCATACACTCACCTCCAACCTGCACAGCCTACAACTGTCGGCAAGAGGGCAACTCTCTGGCTCAATGAGCTGTACATGGACTTTCAGGAGCTTGAATACAGGATATCCACACTGAAGCTTCTCGGTTCAAAGGGTACAACAGGTACACAGGCTTCATTCATGGAGCTCTTTGAGGGCGACACCGATAAGATAAAGAAGCTTGAAAAGATGATAGCTGACGAAATGGGCTTCGAGGGCGTTGCAGAGGTGTCGGGACAGACCTATTCAAGAAAGGTAGATTTCAACGTGCTCTCGACACTTAGCGGCATAGCACAGTCCTGCTCGAAGTTCTCCAACGATATGCGTATACTCCAGAGCTTCGAGGAAATGGAGGAGCCGCGTGAGAAGTCGCAGATAGGCTCGTCCGCAATGGCATACAAGAGAAATCCCATGCGCTGTGAAAGAATAACCTCACTTTCGCGCTATGTGATGATAGACATACTCAACCCTGCATTCACCGCAGGTACACAGTGGTTCGAGAGGACACTCGATGATTCCGCAAACAAGCGTATTTCCGTAGCTGAGGCATTCCTCGGAGTTGACGCGATCCTCAATATCATGATGAATGTCACCGACGGAATGGTTGTCTATCCCGAAATGGTGCGCCGTCGCCTCATGTCGAAGCTTCCCTTCATGGCTACCGAGAACATCATGATGGACGCTGTAAAGAAGGGCGGAGACAGACAGGCTCTCCATGAGAGGATACGCGAGTATTCAATGCAGGCGGCTGTTGACATCAAGCAGGGCAAGGATAATCCGCTCTGTGACCTCATCGTTGCTGACCCGATGTTCATGATAACAAAGGAGGAGCTCGACGCTGTGCTCAAGCCCGAGAACTATGTCGGCAGAAGTCCTCAGCAGGTTGAGGAGTTCCTCTCCGAGTGCATAAACCCGATACTCGAGGCTAACAAGGATATTCTCGGTGAGAACTTTGAGATGAAGAACTGAGCTTTCACCTTTTCACTCACTCTCCGCGCCGTAGAGTCGGCGTAAGATCGGCACTCTACGTTTCGTGAGTGTACTTTTCCGTTTCCGCATGATATACTTTTCTCAGAAAGGAGGACAAGTGAATGGACCAGATAAAAACGGGTAAATTCATATCTTCAATGAGAAAGGAACAGGGACTTACACAGAAGGACCTTGCAGAAAAGCTGTTCATCAGCGACAAGACTGTATCTAAATGGGAGACAGGTCGGGGACTTCCCGAGGTGTCACTCATGCTCCCACTGTGCGAGATACTCAATATCAACGTCAATGAGCTCCTCACAGGCGAAAGGATAGCCGACGAGAGCTACAAGGAGAAAGCGGAGGAAAATATGATGAATTTAATTAAATCAAAGCGCGGCAGAGGAAAGATAATCGCATTGATGTTCATGCTGATGGGCATGATGCTTATGCCTATGATAATAGTAACGGTCATTTATTCGTGGTTGGACAAGAATAAAATCGAATACAATGACATTGCGGCAGTTTTGGGAATACTCACATTCGTTTCGGTCATGCTGAGCGTTATTGCGATAATGTTCGTGGATTGCAGCGTGGGCTACTATGAGTGCAGTGAGTGCGGCGAGAAATTCGTCCCCTCGTTCACAAGATACGCAACAGCACTCTTCCACAGACCGACAGCTCGCAAGATGAGATGCCCGAAATGCGGCAAGAAGAACTGGTGCACGAAAAATCTGTACTAAATTGATGCGGTTTCCGGGATGCAACGTGAAACAAATGCCTTACAGGGGCGGACATACTTGTCCGCCCTTTAATTTTGTGGACTCGGTCACACTTGACAAATCCTGCGTTTGTGTTATAATTTATA
>ONNL01000081.1 GCA_900319195.1 uncultured Ruminococcus sp.
GCGTGCTTTCGCACTACAAGAGGGATTGACGCAGCATATGCTGTGCATAGCTGCTTTTTCTCAGAAGAGGTTTTTAGAGATGCCCTTATGTCATTATTTATGTATATACGCAAAAAACGGAGCCATCTGGCTCCGTTTTGTTATTCGATAACGATATAATTATCAGCGGCATTTTCCTTTGTTGCATATTCGGTAACATTAGTGACCCTGACCTTAAGCGGTCTTGCTCCTATTGCTATCTCGATCACATCATCAGTCTTGACATCATACGATGCCCGTGCGACCTTGCCGTTGACGGTTATCTTTCCCGCGTCACACGCCTCGTTTGCGACAGTCCTGCGCTTGATAAGACGGGTGACCTTCAGGTATTTATCAAGTCTCACTTATTAACAGCGTCCTTGAGAGTCTTGCCTGCCTTGAAAGCGGGTGCCTTGCTGGGAGGACAAATCATCTTCTCCTTAGTTCTGGGGTTGATGCAAGCCTTCTCGCCTCTCTCACGAACCTCGAATGTACCGAAGCCTGTGATAGAAACCTTCTCACCCTTTATGAGTGACTCCTGAATGGAATCAATGATAGCGTCAAGTGCAACACCTGCGTCCTTCTTTGTGCAATTAGCCTTCTCTGCAATTGAATTGATAAGATCTGTCTTAGTCATTTTTCTTTTCCTCCATAATTGTTTTTTTAGCCTTGTCCCAATATTCGTCGAGTTTTTCGATAGGAAGCTCTTCCATAGCGAAATTATCTTCACTCACAAGCCTTTCGGTCTGTGAAAAGCGTCGTATGAACTTTTCAGTGGAAGCATTAAGTGCAAGCTCCGCGTTCACTCCGAGGTGACGGGCAGCATTGACGCATGAAAACAGCAGATCACCGATCTCCTCCTCTGTATTCACGGCATCGCCGTTTGCAACAGCATTTTCAAGCTCGGCTCTCTCAGCGTTTATGCAGTCGATAGCGTCCTGTGCGGTACGGAAGTCCATACCTGCGCGTGCGGCTCTCTTGCCGACCTTCTGTGCCCTCATGAGAGCAGGAAGCGACTTTGCAACGCTTTCAAGAGTTTCTGCATAGGTCTCCTGACCCTTTGTTTTCATCTTTATAGAATCCCAGTTTTTAAGAACATCATCGGTAGTATCTGCTCTGACGTCTCCGAAAACGTGCGGATGACGGACTATAAGCTTTTTGCATAAGCCGTCGCAGATGTCATCAAAGGTGAAGCTGTTGTTTTCCTCCTCCATTGCACAGTGGAAAACTACCTGAAAGAGAACATCTCCAAGTTCCTCGCGGAGAAGCTTTGCGTCCCCCAAGTCGATAGCTTCTATCGTCTCACAGGTCTCCTCGAGAAGATCGCTTTTGACGGACTGATGTGTCTGCTCTCTGTCCCACGGACAGCCGCCCTCGCCGCGAAGCAGTCTGACGATCTCAAGCAGATCACCTATCCCGTAATGCTCCTTCTGCTGATATTCAACCATTAAAAAAGCTCCTTAATAACAGGCTAAATACTATAATAACCTATATTCAGCCAAATTTCAACCTGTTTTTGCATTTTTGTGATTAAAGTGTAATCGCTGATGATTTTGACCCTGTCATTTGGGTGTTTTGACGGTAGTTCAGCGGTTATCGACAAAGCCTACCTTATGGTAAACCTTTGATGTTATGCGGCTCGAAATTTTGAGAGCCTTCTCTGCACCCTCGGTATAGCACTTTTTGAGATAAGCCTTATCCTGAACGAGACGGGCAAACTCTGTGCGTACAGGCTCGAGTCCGTCCGCAACTGCCTCACCGACAGCAAGCTTGAAGTCGCCGTAGCCCTTGCCTGCGAAATCCGAGGTTATCTCGTCAAAGCTCCTGCCCGTGAAGATAGAGTAGATAGTCATGAGGTTGTTTATACCGTCCTTGCCCTCGCGGCAGCATACCTCAGCCTCGCTGTCTGTGACAGCTCTCTTGAACTTGCGGATAATTGTATCCTTGTCGTCGAGAATGAGAATGCACGCATTGGGGTTTTCGTCGGACTTGGACATCTTCTTTGTCGGCTCCTGGAGCGACATTATCTTAGCTCCGACCTCTGAGATGTATGCGTCGGGGACAGTGAAGTAGTCGCCGTAGCGCTGATTGAAGCGCTGTGCGATGTTTCTTGCAAGCTCAAGGTGCTGCTTCTGGTCTATGCCGACGGGTACGAGGTCTGCGTTATATGCGAGAATATCCGCAGCCATGAGCACGGGATATGTAAAGAGTCCTGCGTTGACATCGTCGGGGTGACGCTGGCTCTTGTCCTTGAACTGAGTCATTCGTGAGAGCTCACCGAACTGTGTGCAGCAGCTGAGTACCCAGCTGAGCATCGGGTGCGTGGGAGCATGGCTCTGAATGAAGAGTACCGACTTCTCAACGTCGATACCGCAAGCCATGAGCAGTGCGTATGAATTGAGCGTATTCTGGCGGAGCTTTGCAGGGTCCTGTCTTACTGTGATAGCGTGAAGGTCAACAACGCAGTAAATGCAGTTGTACTGTTCTTGAAGAGGTCCCCAGTTTTTGACAGCTCCGAGATAGTTTCCGAGTGTGAATGTGCCTGTCGGCTGTATGCCGCTGAATATGACTTTTTTTTCTTCCATGGTGCAGCGCCTTACTTTGTGAGGATACCGCGTCTCTCAGCATCGTCCTTGAGCTGACAGCTGTGGAGCTCGTTCATAACGCGGTTGTAGAGCACGTAGAATGTACGCATTTCGGGTTCAGACTCGGGGATAGTGCCCGAGGGGATAATTGTTGTATAAACTCCGCGCTTTGTGAGGAGGTATACGCTGAGAGCCCTGTCGTGCGGAAGGTCAAATTTCTTGGTCTTTTTGCACTTGGGAAGTATATTAGCGGCATTCTTTACGAATGTGCTTGCTATCTGGACGAGATTCGTGTACTTCTTTGAAGCTCCCGAATACTCGTTTCCGTTGTTGAAATAGAGGTTTGCGGCTCCGTTGATGAAGCATACCATTGTTGTGAGTATCTCCGACATCATCGGGATATCAACTACAACGCCGAACACCTCGTCCTTGAAGTCCTTTGTGAAATATGAAGCAGGGAAGTTGAGAGCCTGTCCTCTTGTCATGAGATATTTCTGAGTTACAGAATATCTTCCTGTCATTCTGTTTGGCATATGCTTTGTTTCCTTTCAGTATATTATTGATCAAGAATTTCCGTGGTCATCTTTGCGAGAATGGTCATTCCCTTTTCAATCTGCTCGTTTGTGGGAGTAGAATAGTTGAGACGGAATGAGTGGCTTACCTCGCCTTCCTTAATGTTGAAGGCATTGCCAGGGACAACTGCGACCTTGTATTCCTGAACAGCTCTTGTGCAGAATGCGTTCATGTCTACATTGTCGGGGAGTGTGCACCAGATAAAGAGTCCGCCCTCGGGTCTGATGTAGGATATTTTCTTTGAAAATTCATTGTCGATGTATGAGCACATAAGTCCGCACTTTTTCCTGTAGATATCGCGGAGCTTGTTGAAGTGTGCCTCGCGGTCAACAGTAGTCATGAAGCGCTGTGATACGACCTGTGCCCAGATATTTGAGTGAACGTCCGAAACCTGCTTGCAGACAACTATCTTCTGGATGATAGGTGCGGGAGCGGATACATAGCCCGTTCTGAAGCCCGATGAGATGAGCTTTGAGAAGGTGCTTGAATAGATGACTCTGCCCTCTGTGTCGAGGCTCTTGATAGTCGGGACTTTCTCGCCTGCAAAGCGCAGCTCACCGTAGGGGTCGTCCTCGAGTATAATGAAGTCATATCTGCACGCAAGCTCATAGACAGCCTTTCTCTTTTCAAGAGACATTGTGCGTCCCGTAGGATTCTGGAAATTCGGGATAAGATAGAGTATCTTGACGTTTTTCTCGGTCTTGAGGGTATACTCAAGCTTTTCAAGGTTTATTCCGTCGTCGTCCATATCAACTCCGACGAGGTTTACGTTGTACGAGCGGAAAGCGTTGAGTGAGCCGATAAAGCTCGGTGATTCGCAGATAAGGGTGTCGCCCTCGTTGAGCAGTACCTTGCATGAGAGCTCGTTAGCCTGCTGACCGCCCGAGGTGATGATGAGGTCATCGAATTCCTTGTGGAAACAGCCCTTTTCGGTCATCCAGCCCTTTAAGAACTCACGCAGGGGGCCATATCCCTCTGTAACGCTGTACTGAAGCGCGAGGATAGGGTCGTCACGGAGAAGCTCTGCGGAGATCTTTGCGATCTCTTCCTTGGGGAAAGCCTCGGGAGCGGGGTTTCCTGCCGCGAAGGATATTACCTCGGGGTCCGAGGTGAATTTGAGTATCTCACGGATAGCCGAAGCCTTAAGACCGCTTACCTTATCGGAAAATTTATATTCCATAGTATAAAACCAGCCTTTCATTTCATATAAAAGATCAAGAATAAAAAAGTCCAATAAATATTATATCATAATTCACACTATATTTCAAGTGATTATGCGATTTTTTTATATAAAAAGATACCCGCACACAAAAAGGACTCTCATGCAATGCTGAGAGTCCCTTCTGCTAAAGAGGTGTTTATGAAAAGAAAAATAGCGATAGTCTGAATAAGTGTATTCTTTACGGCATCCTAAAGCAAACGGCATGGCATTCTGCCGCCGATTAAAAAACCGTCGGTGACTTACCGACGGTGATCAAGCTGTAAAGGGTGCCGAAAAGAAAATGGTCTTTGCTGAACCACTGCAGCTGGCTGTCTTCCCTCTCATCAGATGAGCGGTTCAGACCCTTTAGCTTTGCGCCGCCGATTTTCATCGGGTTTGCCGAAACGAATTACTT
Organism: uncultured Ruminococcus sp.; assembly: GCA_900319195.1. GTDB lineage: Bacteria > Bacillota > Clostridia > Oscillospirales > Ruminococcaceae > Ruminococcus. The sequence continues at coordinate 4,793 of ONNL01000081.1, forward strand.
ATTGACTGTATTTATTATACCATATGGAATTAGTTTTTGCAATCGGCAAATCGTATAAACTTTCTGTATTAGATTTGTGCATGATTTTCCACATAATGACATTTTTGCGGCAATAATTTGTTCACAACTTGTTGAAAATGACAATATACAGGGGATAGGAAAGTAAGAAATAATTATCGGCTGTTTTTCCGCGTTCCTTGATTTTTACATAAAAGTATGTTATAAGCGGTGTCGCCGCCTCCGTGCTCGCGGCATAAAAATAATTATCGGCTATTCTTTTCCGCGTCCCTTGATTTTTGTATTAAAGTATGTTATAATATTGTCATACTATATTTCACGGAGGTTTTCACCATGAGGGCAGTTGTTACTGTAATAGGAAAGGACACCGTCGGCATTCTTCACAAGGTCAGCGGTATCTGCGCGGAATACAATGTGAACGTTATCGAGGTCACACAGAGCGTGCTCCAGGATATGTTCGCAATGATAATGCTTGTTGACATCACTAAGATATCGGGCGATTTCTCGGAGCTTGTTGACCGCATGACAGCACTCGGCACTGAGCTTGGTCTTTCGATACATACAATGCACGAGGATATTTTTAATTCAATGCACAGCGTCTGATAAGGAGAACAAGTAAAATGATCAATGCACATGATATACTTGAGACCATTCGCATGATACAGGACGAATGCCTTGATATCCGTACTATTACTATGGGTATCTCGCTTCTCGACTGTATCGACACGGACATCGACCGTTCATGCGAAAAGGTCTATGAAAAGATAGTGACAAGGGCGAAGAATCTCGTCCCCGTCGGTCAGCAGATAGAAAAGGAATACGGTATCCCGATAATCAACAAGAGAATATCCGTTACTCCGATAGCTATGCTCGCTGCGGCTGCAAAGGGCGACCCCGTAAAGTTTGCGCTCACGCTCCAGAGGGCTGCTGATACCTGCGGAGTAAACTTCATCGGCGGCTATTCCGCACTTGTACATAAGGGCTTCAGCGCAGGCGATATGGAGCTTATAAAGTCCATTCCCGAGGCTCTTGCTGTTACTGAAAACATCTGCTCATCTGTAAATATCGGCTCGACAAAATCGGGCATAAACATGGACGCTGTAAAGCTCATGGGACAGATAGTCAAGGAGTCCGCTGAAAAGACCGCGGATAAGAACTGCATAGGTCCTGCAAAGCTTGTTGTATTCTGTAATGCTGTTGAGGATAATCCCTTCATGGCAGGTGCCTTCCACGGAGTAGGCGAGCCTGACTGCGAGATACACGTAGGTGTTTCAGGTCCGGGTGTTGTTCGCTCTACGCTCACAAAGTACCCTGACGCTTCGATAAATGAAATTGCTGACATCATCAAAAAGACTGCATTCAAGATAACCCGTATGGGACAGCTTGTAGGCGCAAGAGCCTCCGAGCTGCTGAATGTGCCCTTCGGTATAGTTGACCTTTCACTTGCTCCGACTCCTGCCGTTGGCGACAGTGTTGCCCATATCCTTGAGGAAATGGGACTTGAAATGTGCGGCACTCATGGCACGACAGCCTGCCTTGCAATGCTCAACGACGCTGTAAAGAAGGGCGGAGTCATGGCTTCATCGACAGTCGGCGGACTCTCGGGCGCATTCATCCCCGTATCAGAGGACGCAGGTATGATAGACGCTGCAAATGCAGGAGTGCTCAGCCTTGAAAAGCTTGAGGCAATGACTGCTGTATGCTCGGTAGGACTTGACATGATAGTAGTCCCGGGGGATATATCTGCTGAGACTATCTCCGCTATAATCGCTGACGAGGCGGCTATCGGCATGATAAATACAAAGACCACCGCTGTACGCCTTATCCCTGCTATCAACAAGAAGGAGGGCGAGGTGCTCGAATTCGGCGGACTTCTCGGACATGGTCCGGTTATGCCTATCAAGCACGAATCTGCGGCTAAGTTCATAAACCGCGGCGGACGTATCCCTGCACCTATGAACAGCCTTAAAAACTGACAATACTGTTTTCTTGACTTCCCTCCCGTATTATGATATAATTATCGTAATATTGGAGGGATTTTTATGGAAATACACAGAGATGAACAGCTGATACACCTCAGGGAGCTGAAAATGTGCGAAAAGGCATACAGTGCCGCTTCGATAGTGCTCCTGTTCTCACATATACCCTATGTTATCGCAGCTCTTTTCATCACGCTCATTGCACTCCTGACGCAGGCTAACGAAATGCTGTTCTACTTTCTGGAAGGCGTAGTCATCGCAGGGTCGCTCGCAGTGAGCTTATACGGACTCACAACAAAGGAGATAAAATACTCAGCATTCGGCTCGATCATCATGGTGCTGAACAGCATCACTGCAACTCTCGTTGCAAGCAGTATCAGCCATAGGTACGATCTGATGTTCGTTTTTGCCGTAATAAACTACCTGCTGTCATTTATCAGTGTTGCAGCGACCTCGGTGAACCTCATTGCAGGTGTGAAATACCACGAGCTTGAACAGTGCGAGGGATTCCCGTATTTTAATTCGCTTTCCTCAAGGCTCAAGGAAAAGGCTGATGAGCCGAAGGACTATGAATACTATCGTAAAATGCACAGGGCAAGAGAGGAGTTCTTCACAAAGGACGAGACCGCAAACGGTACAACAGGCGGCTCAAAAGGCGAAATGAGCGAGATAACAATAGATACGGCAGCCGATACTACCGCAAATGGTACCGGCGCTTCACAGGGTACTATGGACGATATTTGAATGGTGAGTATTTCGGGGGAAACCCTTTGTCTCAAAAGGATTTCCCCCGAATAAAACACACTAAATATCATGCTAAGAGTGTTTCAAGTCTTTTCATTGCTTCTATGGTTCGCTGTCTATCTCCGAAGGCAGTAAGTCTGAACCAGCCCTCGCCGTTTTTTCCGAAGCCTGCCCCCGGAGTTCCGACAACAGCTATCTTTTCAAGCAGGAGGTCGAAGAAGTCCCAGCTCTTCATGTTATTCGGGCATTTTAGCCATATATATGGGGAATTCACTCCGCCCGTGAATTTTACTCCGAGCTTATTGAGCGTCTCCGCGATAATGTGTGCATTCTCCTGATAATAGGCGATATTCTCGTGAATCTGTGCAAGTCCCTCGTCGGTGAATACAGCTGCTGCGGCACACTGCACGGGATAGGAAACGCCATTGAACTTGCTGCCCTGTCTGCGTCCCCAAAGCTGTGCAACGGAGACCTCGGTGCCGTCTGAAGCGGTGAATTTCAGCTCCTCGGGAATGACAGTATATCCGCATCTCATGCCTGTGAAGCCTGCCGTTTTTGAAAGCGAGCACATCTCGATAGCACACGACTTTGCACCCTCGATACAGAAAATACTGCGCGGTATCTCCTTATCCGTGATGAACGCTTCATACGCCGAATCATAGATGATCACGGCATTGTTTTTCTTGGCATATGCCACCCATTTTTCAAGCTGCTCCCTTGTGTAGACTGAGCCTGTGGGATTATTCGGTGAGCAGAGGTAGATGATGTCCGCGTGGACGCTCTCGTCGGGCATTGCGGCAAAGCCGTTTTCCTCGTTGGAGTCCGCATAGATTATCTTTCGTCCGCACATGAGGTTAGAGTCCACATAAACGGGATATGCGGGGTCGGTGATAAGGACGACATTGTCGTTGCCGAAGATGTCAACGATGTTTCCGCAGTCGGACTTTGCACCGTCATTTATGCGTATCTCCGAGGGCTTCACCTCTGCACCGAAGCTCGCATAATAGCGCGAAATTGCGTCCTTTAAGAAGTCGTAGCCCGTGCCGCTGTCCTCGTATCCGCGGAAGGTCTCCTTTGCGCCCATTTCGTCACAGCCGCGCTTCATAGCCTCGATAACGACGGGAGCGATAGGCAGAGTCACGTCGCCTATACCCATGCGGATTATGTCCGCGTCGGGATTCTTCTCCTTGAATGCGTTTATCTTCTTTGCAATGTTGATGAAAAGGTAATTCTTTTCGAGCTTGAGAAAATTTTCATTTAACTGTGGCATTATAGTCTCTCCATTTCTGATTTTATGTATTCATCGCTGACCTCGCCCGTGTAGACGTACTCGGCACCGCCTGTCATGAGGACAGTCCCGTCGGACTTGTAATTAATTGTGAGGTCACCGCCGACAAGGTGTACGAGCACGTCCTCGTCCTGCCTGCATATACCGTTGAGACAAGCTGCAACGACCGTAGCACAGGTACCTGTACCGCAGGCATAGGTCTCGCCGCTGCCGCGCTCCCATACGCGCATTTTCAGCGTGCGGCTGTTGATGACCTGCACAAATTCCGTGTTCACTCTGTTCGGGAAAAGCTCATGATTTTCCATAGGCGGACCTATTTTTTCAAGGTCGAGGGAATCAACATCATCTGTGAAAATGACTGCGTGGGGATTTCCCATTGAGACTGCCGTGACCTTGTACGTTATGCCGTCCGCCGTGACAGGCTGAGCAATGAAGCGCTCAAGGCTGCTGTCTATCGGTATGTCCCGCGGAGTCAGTATAGCCTTTCCCATATCAACGGTAACCTTTCTGACCTTTCCGTTTTCTGTGAAAAGCGTCAGATACTTTATCCCCGAGTTCGTTTCAAGGGTGATGTCCGTTTTGGCGGTCAGACCGAAGTCGTAGACGTACTTGCCGATACAGCGCGTGGCATTGCCGCACATCATAGCCTCGGAGCCGTCCGCGTTGAATATCCGCATTCTGAAGTCCGCCTTGTCCGAGGGCATTATGAGGACAAGGCCGTCCGAGCCGACGGAATAGTGTCGGCGGCTGAGGATAACGGCGAGCTTTTCGGGAACTGTGACATTTTCTTCAAAGCAGTTGACGTAGATGTAGTCATTGCCTGCACCGTGCATTTTTGAAAATTTCATAAATTCTCCTTTTTGTTGCAATTTACTTATGCGTATGTTATAATTAGAAAAAAGTTATTTGGAGGTAGCGTCATAAAAGAAAGAGATTTTTGTTTTTACGCTGCATTTATCATGTTGTTTCTGACTTTTGCTGTCTCTGAAATTTTTATTATTTGCAGGGATTAAATTTTGAAAAAACATATCATGAATTCTTGAATTATACCTTCGACGGAAATTATAAGGCGACTTGTACTGATTATGATCTGAAGAATCTATCTTCTGAGTGGCTTATTGAATATACCGATAAAATGGAAAAAACACTTGTATTTACAGCAAAATTGTGAAGGACGGTGTTGTATGCGAAGAAACCTCATATACTGCCGGTCAGGCAAGGTGACGTGTATGCAGTCATTGCCTGCACCGTGTATCTCGTATCATCACACTCCGCTTTCGCCATAGTTTGAGAGGACGCGGGCGGACGGGTCATTTACGTTGCAGCCCTCCCACTCCTTGTTGGGCATCCAGAAATCCACTATCATTTCGCTGTTGTCGGGATAGTATTTTTCGAATATCTCACGGTACAGCAGCGACTCCTTAGTGAATGGCTTTGCGTGGGTATATGCCGCGCACTTTTCCTCAAATTCCTCGTCGGTGTACAGTCCCTCGGCATACTCCTTGAGGTAGTCCACCATTGAGTGACCGACAGCGTCGGAGAATGCTGCCTTCTCACGATAGAGAATGTCATGCGGCAGGTAGTCTCCCTCAAAGGCATGGCGCAGCAGATACTTGCCCTTGCTGTATTTGTTGAGCTTCATCTCGGGGTCTATCGCCATTACATATCTCACGAAGTCAAGGTCACCGAACGGCACTCTTGCTTCAAGTGAGTTTACCGAGATACAGCGGTCTGCACGCAGAACATCATACATATGCAGCTCACGTACACGCTTGACTGACTCCGCCTGAAATGCCTCTGCGGACGGGGCAAAGTCGGTGTATTTATAGCCGAAAAGCTCATCGGAAATTTCACCCGTGAGCAGTACGCGAATGTCGGTCTGCTCGTGGATAGCCTTGCAGAGAAGATACATTCCCATGCTTGCTCGGATAGTTGTTATATCAAAGGTGCCGAGCAGGTGAATGACCTCATCGAGAGCATTTATAACATCATCTCTTGTGATGATTACCTCGGTGTGCTCACTGCCGATGTAGTCCGCGACCTGCTTTGCGTATTTAAGGTCGATAGCGTCGGTGCTCATGCCAATAGCAAATGTGCGGATAGGCTTCTCGCTTTTCCTCTGTGCGACTGCACATACAATTGACGAATCAAGTCCGCCCGAGAGCAGAAATCCCACCTTTGCGTCAGCGTCAAGGCGCTTCTCTATGCCTGCGACGAGCTTGTCGTGAATGCTTCTGCACACTGTCTCAATATCGTCATAAATGACGCTGTCTACTTCGGTAATGTCGCAGTAGCAGTGAAATTTACCGTCCTTGTAGTAATGTCCCGGGGGAAATGGCATTATTTTTTTGCAGATCTTTACGAGGTCCTTGGCTTCGCTCGCAAATACAATGCTGTCGCCGTCATAGCCGTAATACAGCGGACGTATGCCGATAGGGTCACGGGCGGCAATAAACTGGTGCTCCGAGCTGTCGTATATCACACAGGCAAATTCAGCGTCGAGCATTGCAAACATATCCGTGCCGTATTCCCTGTACATCGGGAGCAGTATCTCACAGTCGCTTCCGCTTCTGAATGAATATCCCATTTGAATGAGCTTCTCGCGCTGCTTTCTGAATCCGTATATCTCGCCGTTGCAGACAGCGTAGTCTCCGTCAAGCTCAAATGGCTGCATACCCTCGGGGGTGAGTCCCATTATCGAGAGCCGCTGAAACCCGAGGACACCGTCCCTCAGGTCGATTATCCTCTCGTCATCAGGACCGCGCGAGACCGTAGCCGTAAGTCCCTCTGAAACCTTCTGCATACCGCCGCTCCTGCCGCAGTATCCCATGATAGTACACATATTAAATTCCTCCGAATAATAGGTTATTTTCAAGGCGGCACATCGCCATTGATGTGTGCCATTTCATAAGCTCACTTGTGTATTTTCTCGTCAAATTTGTTCTTTCCGCCTGCACCCGAGATGTCAACGGGATAGCTCCCCGTGAAGCAGCCCTGACAGTATCCGAAGCGATTGCCAACAAGCTCCCCGAGGCATTCGACAGGCAGATATGCAAGCGAATCAGCTCCGATAAACTTCGCTATTTCGTCAGTTGAACGGCACTTGCCTGCAATGAGATTTTCCTCGGAATCTATATCCGTGCCAAAGTAGCAGGAGTGCAGAAAGGGCGGTGACGATATGCGGACGTGCACCTCTTTTGCGCCTGCCTCACGGAGAAGCCGCACTATCCTTGCACTTGTCGTGCCGCGGACAATGGAATCGTCTATCATGATTACGCGCTTTCCGCTTACTGTCTCTCGTATGGCATTGAGCTTTATCTTTACCGCATTTTCGCGCTGGTGCTGCTCGGGCTGAATGAAGCTCCTGCCGATATATTTATTCTTGATGAAGCCGATACCGTAAGGAATGCCGCTCTCGTGGGAGTAACCCAGAGCCGCGTCAAGTCCCGAATCGGGCACTCCTATCACTATATCCGCGTCCACGGGACTGTGCTGAGCGAGGAGCCTGCCTGCTGTCAGCCTTGCATGGTGGACGGAAATGCCGTCGATAACTGAGTCGGGACGCGCAAAGTAGATGTACTCGAAAATGCAGATGTTACGCTTTTCAGTGCAGTGAGTCCTGATAGAGTCCATACCATCACTGCCGATGACAACTATCTCGCCTGCGTCGATATCACGCACAAATTCCGCACCTATCGTTTCAAGAGCACAGCTCTCGGACGCGATGACATAGGCTCCGTCGTGAGTTTTCCCTATGCAGAGCGGTCGGAAGCCGTCGGGGTCACGGAAGGCGATGAGCTTTGTCGCCGTCATGAGTATGCACGAATACGCTCCCCTAAGATGCGGTATTGCCCGCTCCACAGCCTCCTCGGTCGAATTGCAGTTCAGACGTTCACGGACTATCTCGTATGCGATAGCCTCTGTGTCCGAGGTGCCGTGGAAGATAGCTCCCGACATCTCAAAGGAACCCCTCAGCTCCGCGGCGTTAACGAGGTTGCCGTTGTGGACAAGCGCCATATTTCCCTTGATATGCCGTATGACGAGCGGCTGGATATTGTTGTGGCTCTGACCGCCAGTAGTCGAGTAGCGGACGTGTCCCACAGCCATATTTCCGCTCCCGAGCTTTGCAAGCTCGTCCCTTGTAAAGACCTCGGAGACAAGTCCGTCGGCTCGCTTATGTCTGAATACTCCGTCGTCGCAGACAGTTATCCCACAGCTTTCCTGTCCTCTGTGCTGGAGTGCATAGAGCCCGAAATACACCGAAGCCGCCACGTCCGAGGTCATATTTTCGAATATGCCGAAAACTCCGCACTCCTCATGAATGCTGTCAAACATCAAAACACCTCTGTTACAAATACTGCTCACTCAGCTTATCAATCACAGCCAGAGCCGCAAGGCTCTTTTTCCTGCGCTTGTTCATTGCGTACTGCTCGATATAGGAGTGAGCCTCCTCCTCAGTCATGCCCTTATATTCCATGAGCATGAACTTTGCCTTATCTATGGCCTGTATCTCGTTTATCTTCTCTTCAAGGCGGATATTCTCGTGATATATTTTCAGCGAGCGGTTCACGGCAATATCAATGGTCTTGATGAGCTGATAGAGCAGAGCCTTGCTGAACGGCTTTCCGACAACGATAATGCCGAGCTTTTCAGCGCTTTCCGAGAGCTTCTCGGCTCTTTCACCCTTTACGATGAAGATACAGTTTGCGGCAGTCTTTTCAATGATGTACTCCGCAAGGTCGAACCCCGATTCGTCCATGAGCGGCGAATTTATCATCGTGAGCTCTACGGACGGGTCGCTTTCAAGAAAGACCTTTGCCTGATAAGCGGACTCGACATGGAAGGGAGTACACGCGAAGGAATCACGGAGGAATCTTACAAGAGCTTCAGAGGCACTTTTGCTGCTTGAAATTACAAGAACCTTTTCCAAAGCTTACCTCCGTTAAAGACTGTAAAAATACTTTTTGTCCTCAAATGCTCCCTTGTCATCAGCCGACGAGTATTCCTGCCACTCATCACGGCAGTATCTCAGAAGCACTTCAAGTATATTTGAGGGGACATATTTCCTTATAAACTCGGACTTCTCCGCGCACTCGACAGCCTCTGAAAGATCAGTCGGAAGATATTCCTCACCAACATTTTCCTCGGGCAGCGCAAGCTTTTTTTCTATGCCGTCAAGAGCCGCATATATCATGAGTCCGAAAACGAAATACGGATTGCATACACAGTCCGCCGCACGAAGCTCAACGGGAGCGTCATTGCGGTCGGTATCAAGACGTATGAGCTGTACGCCCTCGTCCTTTGCCCAGATTATCTTTCGCGGAGTGCTGAATTCGTTCAGTCTCTCGTAGGAATTTACGGTGGAGTTTGTGAAGAGCGAGATACTGCGGATATGCTTCATTATGCCCGCCGCAGCATATTTCAGAAGCTCGCCGCTTGCGCTGATATTCTCCTCAAAAAGATCGTTGTCGGGGAAGATGCTGAAGCTTATGTGCATACCGTTTCCGCAGTCATTGCTGAGCGGCTTCGGCATAAAGCTCGCGTGGACACCGTGAGTCTCGGAGACCGATTTTACAGCGGATTTGAAGCTCAGAAAGGTATCGGCGGTCTTGAGCGCGGACGATGCATTGAAGTCTATCTCATGCTGACCGCAGCCACTCTCGTGGCGGGACGATACGGGCCGGATTCCCATTTGCTCAAGGGTAAGGCAGACATCACGGCGGATATTCTCGCCCTTATCATCGGGTGCCACATCGCAGTAGCCTGCAAGGTCGTGCGGTATCTTGGTGGGAAGGTCGCTCTCGTCATTTCTGAAAAGCGTGAACTCACAGGATGTCCCGAAGCGGAAGCAGTACCCCTCGGCAACAGCTGCTTTCATTGCTTTTTTCAGGAAGTACCTGCCGTCCCCCTCAAAGTGAGTGCCGTCGGCGTAGCGTATATAGCAGAACATTCTTATTACCCGTCCCTGCTGAGGTCTCCACGGGAGGACGGTCATTGTCTTCGCGTCGGGGAAGAGGAAGAGGTCCTTTCCTGCGGCAGCCTCAAAGCCGTCTATCTTTCGCGCGGTTATCCTTGCTCCGCGCTCGAATGTCACTGCAAGCTCCGATGAGAGTATGGAGATGTTCTTCAGCTTTCCGCGGATATCGCAGAACGTGAGCTTTACGAATTTTACGTCATTTCCGTCTATATATTGCAGTATCTCATTTTCTGAATATACCATTTTATTCCTCCATGCTTATAAATTTGTATAACCCATAAGGTATTCGTCAACCTCGGCAGCAGCGTCCCTGCCCTCACGGATAGCCCTTACCACGAGCGACTGTCCGATGTGCATATCTCCTGCGGTGAACACCTTTTCAACATTGGTCGAGTGCATTCCCGAGGCTGTTTTTACATTCGTGCGCCCGTCGAGCTCAACCCCGAATGCGTCGGCAATATAGCTCTGACAGCCGAGAAAGCCTGCCGCAATGAGACATAATTCACACGGTATCACTTCCTCGCTGCCCTGTATCTCGACAGGCTTTTTTCTGCCGCTCGCTTCATCGGTGACAAATTCGAGCTTCACGGTCTTAATTGCTGAAAGACTGCCGCTTTCGTCCTTGATGAACTCCTTTACGGTGGTGCAGTAGATACGCGGGTCGTGTCCGAAAACTGCTATCGCTTCCTCCTGACCGTAATCAGTCTTGCACACTCTCGGGTACTGAGGGAAGGGATTGCTCTCGGCTCTCTCGTCGGGGAGCTTCGGCATCATCTCAAGCTGTATCACCGACTTGCAGCCGTGACGTATACAGGTGCCCACGCAGTCATTTCCCGTGTCTCCGCCGCCGATAACAACTACGTTCTTATCCCTTGCGGAGATGTACCTGCCGTCGCTGAGTCCGCTGTCGAGGAGACTTTTTGTTGTAGCTTTCAGGAAGTCCACAGCGAAGTGTATTCCCTCTGCGTCTCGACCCTCAGCCCTGATGTCGCGCGGATTTGACGAACCGCAGGCGAGTAAGACAGCGTCATAGCTGCTGAGTATTTCATCAGCTGAGACATTATTCCCGACATCTGCACTTGTCACGAACTGCACTCCCTCCGCTCTCATCAGCTCTGTGCGACGCGTGATGATGTGCTTTTCAAGCTTCATGTTCGGAATACCGTACATCAGCAGTCCGCCGATACGGTCGGAGCGCTCGAAGACTGTGACATTATGACCGCGCCTGTTGAGCGTATCGGCAGCGGCAAGTCCCGAGGGTCCCGAGCCGATGACTGCGACCATTTTGCCGCTCCTTACCGGCGGTATCTGAGGCTGCATGAGTCCGCTTGCAAAGCCGTATTCGATTATGGTGTTCTCGTTGTCTCTTGTTGTTACGGGTGAGTCGTTGATACCGCAGATGCAGGCTTTTTCGCAAAGCGCAGGGCATACCCTCGATGTGAACTCGGGGAAGTTGTTCGTCATCAGAAGCCTGCGCAGAGCCTGTTCCTTTTGTCCGTGATAAAGCAGGTCGTTCCACTCGGGGATGAGGTTGTTCAGCGGACAGCCCGACACCATTCCGCAGAGCATTTTTCCGTTCTGACAAAACGGAACACCGCAGTCCATGCACCTTGCTGCCTGTTCACGACGCTTTTCCTCGGGGAGAGGAGCGTGAAACTCGTTGAAGTCCTTTATGCGTTCAAGCGGCTCTCTTGCTGATGTTTCTGTGCGTGTGAATTCAAGAAATCCTGTTGACTTTCCCATGGCTCATGCCTCCTTTCTGATGAGCTCAAAGGCTTCTATCTCAGCCTGCTCGTGTGATGTGCCCGACTTTTCAAGCTCCCTGACGGTGCTCTGTATCTTTGCATAGTCGTGAGGGATGACCTTCTTGAAAAACGGGAGATAGTGCTCAAAATCGGCAAGTATGCGCTTTGCTTTTTCGGAGCCTGTCGCCTCGGCGTGTTCCTCGATAATTGCCTTCAGCTCGGCAATATCATTGTCCTCGGATACTGTTTCAAGCGATACGAGTGCCTTGTTGAGCCGAGTGTAGAGGTCGTGCTCCTCGTCAAGAACATAGGCGATACCGCCCGACATTCCTGCCGCGAAATTCTTGCCTGTGCGTCCGAGAATTACTGCACGTCCGCCTGTCATGTACTCGCAGCCGTGGTCGCCTGTGCCCTCGCAGACAGCGATCGCTCCCGAGTTTCTCACGCAGAAGCGCTCGCCTGCAATGCCGTTTATGAATGCCTTTCCCGAGGTCGCACCGTAGAGCGCGACATTTCCGACGATAATGTTCTCGTCAGCCCTGAAAGCCGAATTTGCAGGCGGACTGAGAATAAGCCTGCCGCCCGAAAGTCCCTTGCCGAAGTAGTCGTTGCTGTCGCCGCAGAGCTCGAGCGTGAGTCCCTTTGGAATGAATGCTCCGAAGGACTGTCCGCCGCTGCCGCTGCATTTTACCGTAAATGTATCATCGGGAAGCGTGTTTTCGCCGTGTATCCGCGTTATCTCTGCACCTGTAAGTGCTCCGACTGAGCGGTCGGTGTTGACAACACTGACGGATATTGACTTGGGAGTGCCGCTTTTCAGCGCACTTCCCAGCTTCTTTATTATAACACGGCGGTCTATGGTGCTGTCAAGTGCAAAATCGAAAATATCTGCCGCGTCAAAATGCTGCTTGCTCTGAGCGGTGCTTCTCTCAAGTATTGCAGAGAGTTCAATGCCGTGGGAGTCCTTCTTCGGTGTGAGCAGGTCGGTGCGTCCGACGAGCTCGTCAACTGTGCGTATACCGAGCCTTGCCATATACTCGCGGAGCTCCTGAGCGATGAAGTGCATGAAATTGACTATGTACTCGGGCTTGCCGCGGAAACGCTTTCTCAGCTCGGGATTCTGTGTAGCGATACCCATGGGGCAGGTATCAAGATTGCACACTCTCATCATAACGCACCCCATTGTTACGAGCGGAGCTGTCGCAAAGCCGAATTCCTCCGCGCCGAGCAGAGCTGCAATGAGGACATCGCGTCCCGTCATGAGCTTGCCGTCCGTCTCAATGCGTACCCTTGAACGAAGTCCGTTGAGCATGAGCGTCTGGTGAGCCTCGGCAAGTCCGAGCTCCCACGGAAGTCCTGCGTTGTAAATGGAGCTTTTGGGAGCGGCTCCCGTGCCGCCGTCATATCCCGATATGAGTATGACCTGTGCGCCTGCCTTTGCGACACCTGCCGCAACTGTGCCTACTCCTGCCTCTGAAACGAGCTTCACGGAAATGCGAGCCTTGTCGTTGGCATTTTTGAGGTCGTAGATGAGCTGTGCTAAGTCCTCAATGGAGTAGATGTCGTGGTGAGGCGGAGGCGAGATGAGTCCCACACCCGTTGTCGAGTGTCGGGTCTTGGCGATCCACGGATAGACCTTTCCCGAAGGCAGATGACCGCCCTCGCCGGGCTTTGCGCCCTGTGCCATTTTTATCTGTATCTCCTTTGCGGAGACGAGGTACTCACTTGTAACACCAAAGCGTCCCGACGCTACCTGCTTGATAGCCGAGCACTTGTCTGAGCGCAGCCTTTCGGGAGCTTCTCCGCCCTCGCCGCTGTTGGACTTTCCGCCGATACTGTTCATGGCAACAGCCATGCACTCATGTGCCTCCTGCGAGATAGAGCCGTAGGACATTGCTCCCGTCTTGAAGCGAGTGCAGATGCTCTCGATTGACTCCACTTCGTCGATAGGTATACCTCCGTTTTCGTCGAATCTTATATCGAGCAGACTTCTCAGCGTAAGCTCGTTATCCTCACGGGTGAGAGCTGCCGAGTATTTTTTGAAGGTCTCATAGCTGCCCGTCCATGCAGCCTGCTGGAGCAGATGAATAGTCTCGGGAGTGTAGAGATGCTCTGATCTTCCGCTGCGGAGCTTGTGGCTGCCCGAGCTGCCGATATTGCTGTTCACTGCAAGTCCGAGCGGGTCAAATGCTGAAGTGTGGAGCTTTTCTGTGCGGCGGCTTATGTCGGCAAGACCGATACCGCCGATACGGCTGACAGTGCCCGAGAAATACCTGTCTATGAGCTCCCTTGAAATGCCGACCGCTTCAAACAGCTTGCTGCCCTGATAGGACTGAATCGTGGAGATGCCCATTTTTGAAGCTATCTTGACAATGCCGTGGAGGACAGCCGAATTGTAGTCGTCCTCGGCGGCGTAGAAGTCCTTGTCAAGCGTACCGTTATTGATGAGCGAGCGGATAGTTTCGTGCGCAAGGTATGGGTCAACAGCACACGCGCCGTAGCCTAAAAGTGCGGCAAAGTGGTGCACCTCACGCGGCTCTGCGCTTTCAAGTATCATTGCAACAGCAGTGCGCTTTTTGGTCGATACAAGGTGCTGCTGGAGCGCCGCAACTGCAAGCAGAGACGGTATCGGGCAGTGGTATTCGTCAACACTGCGGTCGGAAAGAATGAGGATATTCGCTCCTGCGCGGTAAGCCTTGTCAGCCTCGATAAAGAGCCTTTCGATAGCCTTTTCGAGCGAAGTCCCGATGTAGTAGGTTATCGGGATAACTGCACTTTTCAGTCCCTTGCTGTTCAGAGATTTTATTTTGAGCATATCCGTTTCCGTGAGGATAGGATTTTCGATTTTGAGGACATGACAGTTCTCGGGACGCTCCTCAAGTATATTGCCGTCCTTGCCGATGTAAACGCTCGTGTCGGTGACTATCTCCTCGCGGATAGCGTCAAACGGCGGATTGGTGACCTGTGCAAAGAGCTGGCGGAAGTAGTTGAAGAGCGGCGGCATATTCTTATCGAGCGGCGGGAGCGGAATGTCGCTTCCCATAGATGCAATTGGCTCAGCGCCTTTTTCAGCCATTGGCAGAATCGACGTGCGTATGTCCTCGTAAGAATAGCCGAATGCCTTTTGCAGTCTTGAAAGCTCGCTGTCGGAGTAGGTCTCGACGCTCTTGTTGGGGATATGCAGGTCGTGGAGATGAACAAGGTTCATGTCGAGCCATTCGCCGTAGGGCTGACGTGAGGCATAGGTGTCCTTTATCTCGTCGTCCTCGATGATGCGTCCCTGCTTTGTATCTGCAAGGAGCATTTTTCCGGGGCGGAGCCTGTCCTTCTTTATGATTTTCTCAGCAGGAATATCCACACAGCCTGTCTCCGATGAGAGAATGAGGAATCCGTCTGAGGTGACGCAGTAGCGTGAGGGACGGAGCCCGTTTCTGTCGAGGACTGCTCCCATGACCTCGCCGTCTGAGAAGAGGATAGACGCAGGACCGTCCCACGCTTCCATCATTGTCGCGTAATACTGGTAAAAGTCACGCTTTGCCGTGGATATGGTCTTGTCGTTTTTCCACGGCTCAGGGATAGTCACCATGACTGCAAGCGGAAGCGGCATTCCCGACATCAGCATGAATTCAAGGGCATTGTCAAGTCTTGCGGAGTCCGAGCCGTTTGCGTTTATCGCAGGGAGTATCTTGTACATATCATTTTCAAGAGCCTTGCAGGTCATAGTCTCCTCACGGGCGAGCATTTTGTCGGCATTTCCCGTGATAGTGTTTATCTCGCCGTTATGGACTATAAGACGGTTAGGGTGAGCCTTCTGCCAGCTCGGATTTGTGTTGGTCGAAAAGCGCGAATGCACCATTGCGATAGCGGAGGTGAAGTCCTCGCTTTGCAGGTCAGTATAGAAGCGCCTCAGCTCGTCAACAAGGAACATTCCCTTATATACGACAGTCCTGCTTGAAAGCGAGCACACATAGGTATTCTCGTTGGAGTGCTCGAATTCGCGTCTTGCGATAAAGAGCTTTCTGTCGAAGCTGAGACCCTTGGGACATTCCTCGGGACGCTTCACGAAAGCCTGCATGATATACGGCATACTTTCAAGAGCCTTCTGACCGAGAATCTCGGACGAAACAGGCACGTCTCTCCAGCCGATGAGCTCCATGCCGTTGTTCACGGTTATCATTTCAAAGAGCTTTTTTGCCTGATTGCGTTTCAGCTCATTCTGCGGAAGGAAGAACATTCCCACGCCGAAATCGCCCTCGCCGCCGATATTGAAGCCGAGCCCTTCAGCCTCCTTCATGAAGAAGCTGTACGGCATCTGTACGAGTATACCTACGCCGTCACCTGTCTTACCCTCAGCGTCCTTGCCTGCGCGGTGCTCAAGCTTTTCGACTATTGTGAGAGCGCTGTCAACAACGTATCTTGACTTCTCTCCCTTTATATTGACGACTGCACCTATGCCGCAGTTGTCGTGCTCAAATCGTGGGTCGTAAAGTCCCTGCTGCTCATATGGAGCCTGCTCTCTGAAATTATCCATATCATTCACTTGCCTTTCCGATACAGAGCGCCACTTCTTTGTATCGTAATAATAAAAAGACGTCTGAGCAGACAGATAGCCTGCACAAACGTCCTTGTTTCTTTTTTATCTTAGCACTTCAAAGCGGAAATGTCAATAGGTTTTTTCGGTGCGGAATCGGATTCGTTGAAATTGTACTGTTACTTATCGCCAACTTTATTCAAAAATGTGCGATACGTCAAATTTCAAAAAAGCTCTTGACATTTTCAGACTTGTGAGCTATAATAGCATTGTAAACAGCAAGGGAGCTGCGGATATGGTATCCGCGGCTCTTTTTTGGTTTATAGCGCTAAATCCATACACAAAGGGGTGTATGAGGTCTGAGTACCTCTGCACCCCTTTGAATTTTCATGCTGTTATTATCTAAAGGAGGATTTTATATGGACTCACAGACACTTTTACAGCAAGCCGCCGAAAACACTGACAAAACTATTTTCGGCGTATGGTTCCTTATAGGCGCTGCACTTGTATTCTTTATGCAGGCAGGCTTTGCGATGGTTGAAACGGGATTTACCCGTGCAAAGAATGCAGGCAATATCATAATGAAAAACCTCATGGACTTCTGTATCGGCACTGTTGCATTCGTGCTTATCGGTTTCGGACTTTTATTTGGTGAGGATGCCGCAGGAATAATAGGTGAACCCGGCTTTGATATATTTACCTCATACGGCAGCTTTGACTGGTCGAATTTCGTTTTCAACCTTGTATTCTGTGCGACAGCAGCTACCATTGTTTCCGGAGCTATGGCAGAGCGTACAAAGTTCCTTTCATACTGTGTTTACTCAGCAGTTATCAGTGCGGTCATTTATCCTATAGAGGCACACTGGGGCTGGGGCGGCGGCTGGCTCAGTCAGTGGGGCTTCCACGATTTCGCAGGCTCTGCACATATCCACATGGTCGGCGGTATCGCAGCACTTGTCGGTGCAGCAATACTCGGACCCAGGATCGGCAAGTTCCAGAAGAACAAGAAGGGCGAGATAAAGGTAAACGCTATCCCGGGACACAACCTCACGATCGGTGCACTCGGCTGCTTTATCCTCTGGTTCGGTTGGTACGGATTCAACGGAGCTGCTTGTACATCGGTTGACCAGCTCGGTTCTGTATTCCTTACAACTACTATCGCGCCCGCTATTGCAACAGTTACCTGTATGATATTCACATGGCTCAAATACGGCAAGCCTGATGTTTCAATGTGTCTGAACGCTTCGCTTGCGGGACTTGTAGGTATCACAGCACCCTGTGATGTCACAGACGCTCTCGGCTCATCAATAATCGGTATAGTATCAGGACTTCTTGTATGCTTCGGTGTTTGGTTTCTTGATTACAAGCTCCACATCGACGATCCTGTTGGTGCAGTAGCAGTTCACATGATGAATGGTATCTGGGGTACTATCGCAGTTGGTCTCTTTGCAAATCCCGATGTTCCCGGATATTCGCTTGCAGATCAGAACGGCAAGGAGCTTGCAGGACTTTTCTACGGCGGCGGATTCGCACTTCTCGGCAGACAGCTCGCAGGCTTTGCTGCTATCGCAGCTTTCACAGCGGTAACAATGACAGTTGTATTTTTAGTGATAAAGAAGACCATAGGACTCCGCGCTTCTGAGCAGGAGGAGATAATCGGACTTGACGTTACTGAGCACGGTCTTATCTCGTCGTATGCCGACTTTGCTCCGTCAATGAATGACGCTTCGATGTTCGGCTACACAAAGGACGACGCAAAGAGCGTAGTCAAGGTGCCTGTCGATGAAGCGGTTGAGGTCAAGAACTATTCAGTACCTTCACCCGACGGCAGACCCAAGATGACAAACATTGTTGTGATATTCAGGCAGCAGAAGCTCCAGCAGTTCATTGAGGCTATGGAGACTATCGACGTGAAGGGCATCACAGTGACAAACGTGCTCGGCTGCGGAATGCAGAACGGACAGCGCAACTACTACCGCGGAACTACTGTTGAGATGAACCTTCTCCCGAAGGTAAAGGCGGAGATAGCAGTCTGTGCGGTGCCTGTTGAAAAGGTGATAGGTGCAGCAAAGTCTGCGCTCTATACGGGAAATTACGGTGACGGAAAGATGTTCATTTACGACATCGAGAACGTCATTAAGATAAGAACGGGCGAGGAAGGCTACAACGCACTCCATGACTCTGAGGAGTGGGAGCGTTCATAAGACGACAGGGCAGGGAGAGCTGAAAAAGGCTTTCCCGTGCCATTGCATATAAATCAAGGAGCATAAGCAAATGTCAAAATTCATTTTCGTAACAGGCGGAGTCGTTTCGGGACTCGGCAAGGGTATCACAGCAGCGTCACTGGGGAGACTTCTCAAACAGCGCGGCTATAAGGTCACGATACAGAAGTTCGACCCGTACATCAATGTTGACCCGGGAACAATGTCGCCATTCCAGCACGGTGAGGTATTCGTCACGGACGACGGTGCGGAGACCGACCTCGACCTCGGACACTATGAGCGATTCGTGGACGAGAATCTGTCAGTTCACTCCAACGTGACAACGGGCAAGGTCTACTGGAATGTCATCACAAAGGAGCGCCGCGGAGACTATCTCGGCGGTACGGTGCAGGTCATACCGCACATCACCAATGAGATAAAGGACAGGGTTTACAGTGCAGCAAGTGAAGCTGATGCCGATGTTGTCATCACCGAGATAGGCGGCACTGTCGGAGATATCGAGTCCACACCGTTTCTCGAGGCGATACGACAGGTAGGCACAGAACAGGGACGCGAAAACGTGTGCTATATCCATGTCACCCTTGTGCCGTATATCGCAGGCTCGGAGGAGCTCAAATCAAAGCCTACACAGCACTCTACAAAGGAGCTTCTTTCGGTAGGCATTCAGCCGGACATCATCGTCTGCCGCACAGAAAAGCGCATTCCCGACGACATGGCTGAAAAGATAGCGCTGTTCTGCAATATACGCAAGGAGGACGTGATACAGAACCTCACGGCTCCCTCGCTGTATGAGGTCCCGCTGTGGCTTGAAAATGAGGGACTTGCACGCTCCGTGTGCCGTCATCTCGGACTTGCGGACAGTGCTCCCGACCTTACCGAATGGACGGAAATGGTACATCGTGCTGAAAATGCTCACAGGAATGTAACTATCGGACTTGTCGGAAAATACGTGGAGCTCCACGACGCATATCTCTCGGTAGCGGAAGCGCTCCGTCACGGAGGTATAGTAAACGACGCGGTAGTCGATATACAGTGGATAGACTCGGAGGACATAACCCATGAAAATGTCGGCGAGAAGCTCGGCGGCTGTGACGGGATAATTGTCCCGGGCGGCTTCGGTCACAGAGGTATCGAGGGAATGATAGAGGCTGTGAGATATGCCCGTGAGAATAAGGTGGCTTTCTTCGGTATCTGCCTCGGAATGCAGATGTCGGTCGTTGAATTTGCGAGAAACGTATGCGGACTTAGCAACGCAAATTCCTCCGAATTCGGTGATACTGACTACCCTGTGATAGATATAATGGACGAGCAGAAGAATATATCCGAAAAAGGCGGAACTATGCGGCTCGGACTCTATCCCTGCAAGCTCTCGGAGAGCTCGAAATGCCGCGGTATATACGGTGAGGAGCTCATCTATGAGAGACACCGTCACCGCTATGAGTTCAACAACGCATACCGCAGGGTGCTCACATCAAACGGACTGTATATCGCGGGACTTTCGCCCGATGAAAAGCTCGTCGAGATAGTGGAGCTGCCCGACCACCCGTGGTTCGTGGGAGTGCAGTTCCACCCCGAATTCAAATCACGTCCGAACAAGCCGCATAAGCTGTTTGCGGACTTTATAAGAGCGTCGCTCGAAAAGAAATAAACGGAGGTTTTATTATGGAAAAGGTAACAGAATATTTTGGTTCAATGGTGTTCGATGAGAGAGTCATGAAGGCGACTCTCTCGGAGAAGGTCTACAAGTCGCTGAAAAGGACTATCGACAGGGGAACTCCCCTTGACATCTCGGTGGCAAATGTCGTAGCCGCAGCCATGAAGGACTGGGCTATCGCAAAGGGTGCAACTCACTACACTCACTGGTTCCAGCCAATGACGGGCGTTACTGCCGAGAAGCATGACAGCTTTATCACTCCCGCACCCGACGGACGTGTCATCATGGAATTTTCGGGCAAGGAGCTTGTGAAGGGCGAGCCTGACGCTTCATCGTTCCCATCGGGTGGACTTAGGGCTACCTTCGAGGCAAGAGGCTACACGGCTTGGGACCCGACCTCGTATGCCTTCATCAAGGACGGCACGCTCTATATCCCGACTGCATTCTGCTCATATACGGGTGAGGCACTCGACAAGAAGGTGCCGCTCCTGCGCTCTATGGAGGCTCTCAACCGTCAGGCAATGCGTGTGCTGAAGCTCTTCGGCAACGAAAACGTACGCAGTGTAAAGACCTCGGTAGGTCCCGAGCAGGAATACTTCCTCGTTGACCGCGAGATGTGGAAAAAGCGCAAGGACCTCGTTATGACAGGACGCACTCTCTTCGGAGCAATGGCACCAAAGGGACAGGAAATGGAGGATCACTATTTCGGCTCCATCAAGACGAGAGTTGCCGAGTATATGGCAGACCTCGACAAAGAGCTCTGGAAGCTCGGCATACTTGCCAAAACAAAGCACAATGAGGTCGCTCCTGCACAGCATGAGCTTGCACCTATCTACAAGACCACAAACATTGCTGCCGACCACAACCAGCTCACAATGGAGGTCATGAAGAAGGTCGCAGAGCGCCACGGACTTGTATGCCTTCTCCACGAAAAGCCGTTCCAGTATGTAAACGGCTCGGGCAAGCACAACAACTGGTCTATATCGACGGATACGGGAGTAAATCTGCTCTCGCCGGGTGAAACTCCCTATGAGAACGCGCAGTTCCTGCTCTTCCTCACAGCAGTTATCAAGGCAGTGGACGACTATCAGGACCTCCTGAGACTCTCCGTTGCAACGGCAGGCAATGACCACAGACTCGGTGCAAATGAAGCTCCGCCTGCAATCATTTCTATCTTCCTCGGTGACGAGCTCACGGCTATCCTTGAAGCTATCGAAAACGACACAGCATACGGCGGAACGGCAAAGGAAAAAATGCAGCTCGGAGTTGACGTTCTTCCGCAGTTCAGCAAGGACACGACAGACCGCAACAGGACTTCTCCGTTTGCATTTACGGGCAACAAATTCGAGTTCCGTATGCTCGGCTCGTCAAACAGCATTTCCTGCGCGAATATCCACCTCAATGCCGCTGTTGCCGAGGAGCTGAGGCAGTTTGCAGACGAGCTTGAAAAGGCTTCGGACTTCAAGTCAGCGCTCCATGAGCTCATAAAGAGAACTATCAAGGAGCACAAGCGTATCATCTTCAACGGCAACGGCTACGACGAAAAGTGGGTGGAGGAAGCCGAGCGCCGCGGTCTTTCCAACCTCAGAACGACCGCCGACTGTATGCCTAAGATATGCGATAAAAGGAATGTTGAAATGCTCACCTCACACGGTATCTTCACCGAAGCCGAGATATATTCGCGCTGTGACATCATGCTTGAAAACTACGTTAAATCGGTAAATATCGAGGCTGCGACTATGGTGGACATGGCACGTAAGGAGATAATCCCTGCTGTTTCAAAATTTGCGGCAGATACGGCAAGTGCAGTATCGGTCAAGAAGAGCGTTTCCTCGGCTGCCTGCAAGTATGAGACAAGGCTTGTTGCCGAGCTTACAGAGCTTATAGACGCAATGGACGAGGCAGCTTCCGAGGTCGAGGGTACGATAGCAGGCTTGAAGGAAATTGCTGAGATAATACCGCAGTCGGAATTTGTCCGTGATAAGATGCTGCCTGCAATGGATAAGCTGAGAGAAGCTGCCGATAAGGCGGAGACGCTCACAGCGGAG
This sequence comes from uncultured Ruminococcus sp., assembly GCA_900319195.1. Lineage (GTDB taxonomy): Bacteria > Bacillota > Clostridia > Oscillospirales > Ruminococcaceae > Ruminococcus. Next base: position 26,999 of record ONNL01000081.1, read on the forward strand.
GAGTATTATCCCTTCCCGGCGTATGACAAGCTTCTTTTCGGAGTTTAAGCCGACAGAAAAAACGGTACTTTCAGCAGCCGCGATACTTATATAGAAGTTTTACACATTTTATCGGGGGAAAACTTTCTGAGGAAAGCTTTTCCCCCGTACCCCTTTTTAAAGACTTTAATTTGAAATTTTGCTCCATACATGGCACTCTAAGTAAACTAAGAATTTTTACTTTTTGTGGTGTGCCCTGTATGGAGCAAAATTTAAAGCTAAAAGTTTTAGGAAGGGAGTTTGAGGGAGAAACCTTTGTCTCAAAAGGGTTCTCCCTCGATAGAATACATAAACCACTATAATAGTATCACGATTACTGTAAGAGCCGTTTTATTTTTCGCCCTTGAGCTCTCTTATGCGGTCGCGGAGATAAGCGGCGTGTTCAAATTCGAGCAGTTTCGCGGCATTTTTCATATCCTCGGTAAGCTTTTCGATAAGCTCCTGACGCTCCTTGAACGACATCTTTTTAGTCTTTACCTTTTCCTCGATCTTCTTCTTGGACGTTATCTCAAGCACGTCGCGGACTTCCTTGATAATGGTCTTGGGGACTATTCCGTGCTCCTCGTTGTAGGCTATCTGAAGGCTTCTGCGGCGCTCGGTCTCGGTTATCGCACGCTCCATAGAGCCTGTCACAGTATCAGCATACATGATGACCTTTCCCTCGGAATTTCGCGCGGCACGTCCTATCGTCTGTATGAGTGAGGTCTCACTTCGCAGGAATCCCTCCTTGTCGGCATCGAGTATCGCAATGAGCGAGACCTCGGGGATATCAAGTCCCTCACGGAGCAGGTTTATACCGACGAGCACGTCAAACTCGCCGTTTCGCAGATCCTTGATTATCTCCATTCGCTCAATGGTATCTATGTCGTGGTGGAGATAGCGTACCTTTACGCCGAGCTTATCGTAGTAGTCGGTGAGGTCCTCAGCCATTTTCTTCGTGAGAGTCGTAACGAGCACGCGCTCGTTTTTCTCGACGCGGATATTAATTTCTGAGAGCAGGTCATCGACCTGATTCTGCGTAGGCTTGACGATTATCTCGGGGTCAACAAGTCCCGTCGGACGAATTACCTGTTCGATTATCGTGTCTGTCTTTTCGCGCTCGAGCTGACCGGGAGTCGCGCTGACGTACATTGCCTGATTTATGTGTGCGTTGAACTCCTCAAAGTTCAGCGGACGGTTATCGAAGGCGCTCGGCAGGCGGAAGCCGTAGTCCACGAGAGTGGTCTTTCTCGCTCTGTCTCCTGCGTACATTGCACGTACCTGCGGCAGAGTCACATGGCTCTCGTCAACGATGAGGAGAAAGTCCTTCGGGAAGTGGTCGAGCAGGCACTGCGGAGTGCTTCCGGGCGGTCGTCCCGATAGTATGCGCGAGTAGTTCTCTACACCTGAGCAGTAGCCGACCTCACGCAGCATTTCCATGTCATAATGCGTGCGCTGTTCGATACGCTGAGCCTCTATGAGCTTGTTCTTTGATTTGAAATACTCAACGCGCTCCGCAAGCTCACGGTCTATCTCCTGGAGCGCAGTCTCTATCTTATCATCACCGACAACATAATGCGAGGCAGGGAAGATAGCCGCGTGGCTGACGACTGCCTTCACCTCGCCGGTGAGCACGTTTATTTCGGATATGCGGTCTATCTCGTCACCGAAGTATTCAACGCGGACAGCCGTATCGCTCGACATTGCAGGGAATATCTCAACAACGTCGCCGCGCACTCTGAATTTGTTTCGTTCAAAGGCAATGTCGTTTCGCTCGTAGCGTATCTTGACGAGCTCCTCGATGAGCTGGTCGCGCGGCTTTTCCGCTCCCTGACGGATAGACACGACCATTGAACGGTACTCGTCGGGGCTTCCGAGGGAGTATATGCACGAAACGCTCGATACGATTATAACGTCGCGGCGCTCCGCAAGAGCAGTTGTCGCGGAGTGGCGGAGCTTGTCTATCTCGTCGTTTATGGACGAATCCTTTTCGATATAGCTGTCTGTGCTCGGGACATACGCCTCAGGCTGATAGTAGTCATAGTAGGAGACGAAGTATTCAACGGCATTTTCAGGGAAGAACTCCTTGAACTCCGAGCAGAGCTGTGCCGCGAGTATCTTGTTGTGTGCAAGCACAAGCGTCGGCTTGTTGAGTCTTGCGATGACATTCGCCATTGTGAAGGTCTTGCCCGAACCCGTGACACCGAGAAGTATCTGTTCATTTTTGCCTGTCTCGAAGCCTGTTACAAGCTTTTCTATTGCCTGCGGCTGATCGCCTGCGGGAGCGTAGTCCGAGCAGAGCTTGAAGTGGTCCATTGCGGTCTCCTTTCTTTTATATGAAAGCACTTGACAAAATCGTAAATTATGGTATAATAATACAAAAGGTACTGCGATAAGCGGTTCTCTCAGAATTTTAGTTATAAAGAAATAACCGCAGCTTTGGAGAGAGGGCGGTTATTTTTTTTATGTAAAAAAGTCTCTGCTTTTTCTTGCTGAATACAAGATAGCAAAGAGAGATAACACCTGTTAAGCTGTGAACAATGTCACCATTGCTATCACCTCCCTTGCGAGAGAGAACCGCCTGCCGTTATTCAGTACCTTTTATACTGAAAATAATATCACTTATTCTGCGGACTGTCAATATCAGCCCGTCATTCTCATGATTATATCCCTGCCGTTTTCCTTGAGCCATTTTTCGCGCTCGCGGTAATCGGGGAGTACCCTTTCGACCTCTGCCCAGAACCTCGGGGAGTGGTTCATTTCCCTGCGGTGACAGAGCTCGTGCACTATCAGATAATCGCGTACCTCGGGCGGTGTGAGCATCATGAGACAGTTGAAATTCAAGTTGCCCTTTGACGAGCAGCTTCCCCATTTGCTCTTCTGACTGCGGACGGTTATCCTTCCGTATGTCACGCCGACCTGCTCGGCAAAATACCGCACTCTCTCGGGGAGAAGCTCCGCAGCCTGATGTGCGAGCGATTCAAGCTCCTCCTGTGTGAGAAGTCCCACGCTTTCAAGTCTGCGCCGCCGCTCCTCAGCCTCGGCAAGCTGCTTTTGAAGCCATGCCGCATTCTTCTGGACGAAGTCGGATATTTCCTTCTCCGTCATTCTGAGGGGAGCTCTCACCTCTGCGGTGCAGTCGGGCAGGACGCGCATTGCTACGGATTTTCGACTGCTCTTTATGACGTGTATCTTCATTCCGCTTTTTCGAGCAGAGCTACTGCGTGTGCGGAGATACCAAGCTTTTCACCCGTGAAGCCGAGGTGCTCCTCGGTGGTAGCCTTGACGCTTATCTGTGAAACGTCACAGCCGCAGACCTCTGCTATACGCTCGCGCATCTGCATGATGTAGGGAGCGAGCTTCGGTGCCTGTGCAATGACAGTTGCGTCCACATTGCCTATTCTGTACCCTTTTTCGCGGATTATGCGGCATACCTCTGCCATGAGCTTCATGCTGTCCGCGTCCTTGAAGGAATCATCGTTGTCGGGGAAAAGATGTCCTATGTCCCCGAGCGCAAGTGCTCCGAGCATAGCGTCCATTATCGCGTGAGCAAGCACATCCGCATCGGAATGCCCGAGCAGCCCCACAATATGCGGCACCTCTATACCGCCGAGGATCAGCTTTCTTCCCTCTGTGAGCTTGTGGACATCGTATCCGTGACCTATTCTGAACATTTTATCCGTCCTTTCGTTTTTTCCGCAGCTGTCAATATTGACTCCTTTTATTTCGCCTGATTTTCGGCATATGCTTTGAGTATCAGAGCCGCATCAGAGGAGTCTATCGAGCTGTCGCTATTATAGTCTGCCGCAGCAAGCTGTATATTGTTGAGA
>ONNL01000147.1 GCA_900319195.1 uncultured Ruminococcus sp.
ACAGGCGTGAGGTCGAGACCTTCAAAAATCCCGACAACGTGAGCGGATATACATACGAGATAACTGAGGCGGAAAGTTGCCATGCGGAAAAGCTCACTGACAGCAGGCTGATACCGCACAGCAGGACGATGAACGTCATGGAAATAATGGACGAATGCCGCAGACAATGGGGACTTGTATTCCCGAACGAGCATAAATAAAAAAGAGAGTGATCTCTCACTCTCTTTGGTGCCGGTGGCGGGGGTCGAACCCGCACTCTGTTGCCAGAACGGGATTTTGAGTCCCGCGCGTCTGCCAATTCCACCACACCGGCATTGACAAAAATTATTATACCACATGACAGGCAGTATTGTCAATACCAAATACAAAATTTTTACGATCGGAGATTCAACATGACAGCTTTGATAGCCGCTGCCGATGAGCGCGGAGCAATTGGCAAGGACGGACATATCCCGTGGGATATTCCCGAGGACAGACACAGATTCAAAGAGCTTACAATCGGACACACCGTCATTATGGGACGCAGGACTTTTGAGGAAATAGGCAGACCGCTCCCACAGCGGCAGAATATAATCGTTTCCTCGACCCTTGGATACAACGACGGGTGCGACGTTGTGGAGTCTCTCGCGGAGGCGGTCGCCTGTGCAGATGACAGCGAGGTATTCGTGATAGGCGGCTCTCGGCTTTTCAGAGAAGCTGTGCCTATCGCGGATATCATCTACCTTACCCGTGTAAGCGGCGATTTTCAGGGAGATGTTTTCTTTCCCGTTATTCCCGGGGACGAATTTGAGCTCGTCTCGGAGGAGAGCTTTTCGGGCGATATTCCTTACAGCTTTCAGACTTTCATGAGAAAATCATCTGCGGATATTGACATTGACGTAAATGAATGATATAATCTATTTATAAGCAGAGTAGTTGAACAAGCGCATATAGTACGCCCTCGGATGTGCTATACAGTGTCTTTCGGACGGGGAGTTGTCGAAAGAACGAATAAACCTTGGTGTTTTGCGATTTGTTCTCCGCATCCCGCTGCACCGTAATAGATCACGACAGGTCCTTGGTGCCGGATAATGCGGCTTCGGGGACTTTTTTATTTTGAGCCGAGAACGGCTCCTGAATGGGATGATAGTATGAACACAACTCGTGAACTTGTACGAATAACCGCTATTTGCGATAATCAGCTGTGGAAAAAGTGCATGGCTGAAATAGATAAATTTGAGGCTGACCGCAGATTCTGTCGGCACGGTATCACTCACCTCTTTGATGTCGCAAGGCTCGCTTATATCGAATGCCTTGAAAAAGGACTGGACATTCCCAAGGAGCAGATCTACGCCGCTGCGCTCCTGCACGACATCGGCAGGTGCATGGAGTACGGCAAAAGCATTCCGCATGAAGCGGCAAGTGCCGAGCTTTCAGGGACTATCCTCAGCGAGTGCGGCTTCTCGGAGAGCGAGGCGGACGCGATCATAAGTGCGATCATAATGCACAAGGTACAGGCTGACTCCGACGACGACTCCCTGCGCGGACTTATCTACCGAGCGGACAAAAGGTCACGGCTTTGCTTCTGCTGCGCCGCGGAGAGCGACTGCTACTGGAGCAGCGAAAAGAAAAACATGACTATCACCTACTGAAAGGAAGCACAAAAATGAAAATAGGAAACCGAGAATTCGACACAGAAAACAATTGCTGCATAATGGGAATACTCAACGTAACACCAGATTCCTTCTCCGACGGCGGCAAATGGAACGATATTGACCGCGCAAGAGCTCATGCCGAGGAAATGCTGCGCGACGGTGCGGACATAATCGACGTTGGCGGCGAGTCCACAAAGCCGGGCTATACAAAAATATCCGTCGATGAGGAGATAGAAAGAGTTGTCCCCTATATCGAGATGCTGAAAAAGGAGTTCGACGCTCCCGTATCTGTTGACAGCTACAAGCCGGAGGTCATAGAAGTCGCTGTCAAGGCAGGTGCAGACCTAGTAAACGACATCTGGGGACTGAAATACGACGCAAGGGTCGCGGAGCTTATCGCAAAATACGACGTGCCGTGCTGTCTCATGCACAACAGGGACAACACCGACTACACGAGCTTCCTCGACGACGTTTACTCCGACCTTCAGGAGACTGTGGACATCGCAAAAAAGGCTGGCATCAGGGACGACAGGATAATTCTCGACGTGGGTGTCGGCTTTGCGAAAAACTACGAGCAGAACCTCGCTGTCATAAATAATCACGAAAGGTTCATGAAGCTCGGCTATCCCCTTCTGCTCGGAGCTTCGAGGAAATCGGTCATCGGCAACACTCTTGACCTCCCCGCAGATGACAGGCTCGAGGGCACTCTCGCAATAACTGCTGTCGGCGTTATGAAGGGTGCGGCATTCATAAGGGTGCATGATGTGAAGGAAAATGCCCGTGTTGTCCGCATGACAAGGGCGATACTCAACGAAAGGAAGGTCTGAGAATGCTTTCGGACTGCGATTCAATTATTATCCGCGACCTTGAGGTGTACGCCCATCACGGCGTTTTCTCCGAGGAAAACAAGCTCGGGCAGAAATTCCTCATTTCAATGGTACTGTACACAAGCACGCACAGGGCAGGTGTCACCGATTCGCTTGACGAGTCCGTGGACTACGGCGAGGTCTGCCATTTTGTCACGGAGTACACAAAAGCTCATACTAAAAAGCTCCTTGAAGCAGCCGCGGAAGAGCTTGCTCTCAGACTTCTCAACAAATACGGACTGCTCAAAGGCGTGACTATCGAGATAAAAAAACCGTGGGCACCCATAGGACTGCCGCTCGACACGGTATCCGTGAAGATAACGAGGGAACGGCATACAGCCTATATCGCTCTCGGCTCCAATATCGGTGACACCAAAAAATACCTTGATACCGCCGTTTCTGAGCTTGACAGCGCGGCGGATTGCAGTGTAAGCAAGGTGTCCTCCTACATCACCACAAAGCCGTACGGTATGACCGAGCAGGCCGATTTTCTCAACGGCTGCCTTGAGCTTCGGACTACCCTCACACCGTTCGAGCTCCTTGAAAGACTGCACGAAATAGAGCTCCGCAACGGTCGTGAGCGCAAGATACACTGGGGACCGCGCACCCTCGACCTCGACATCATCCTCTACGATAGCGAAATGATCGACACGGAGACCCTTACGATCCCGCACAGGGAAATGCACCTGAGAAGCTTCGTACTGGAGCCTCTCTGCGAAATAGCGCCGTTTGTCCGTCACCCTGTCCTCAACAGAACTGCCGCGGAGCTCCTTGCCGAACTCAGAAGCAGATAATTTATTAATAATTTATATTAATTGCTGAAAAATCCTTGACAACAACCTACTGATATGGTATAATTTCATTATGGAAAGTTTTGCAAAAATAAAGGAATGATCAAGCAATGGATATATCCCTAAGCCCTTCTGTACTCAAAGGAAGAATAAGGATACCTGCTTCAAAAAGCTGTGCTCACCGCGCTATAATCTGCGCTGCCCTCGCGCACGGCACCTCCGTAATCAAGGGAGTTTCCATGTCTAAGGACATTGAGGCTACTCTCGGTGCAATGAAGGCTCTTGGAGCAGAATACGAAATAAACGACGGAATATTGACTATCAACGGAATACAAGCACCTGTTTCAGAAGCTGATATCGACTGCAATGAGAGCGGCTCGACACTCAGATTCATCGTTCCTATCGCGGCGGCACTCGGCACAAGGACTGTTTTCAGAGGAAGAGGTCGTCTGCCCGAGCGTCCTATCGACATATACAAGCGTGAACTCGGCAAAAACGGCATCACCTTCGTATCGGAGATAATGCCTTATGAGATAAGCGGTCGGCTCTGCGGCGGCACATACAGCATTGAGGGAAATGTCTCCTCTCAGTTCGTAACGGGACTGCTGTTTGCTCTGCCCCTCCTCGACGGCGACTCAGAGATAGTGCTCACATCAAGACTTGAATCAAAGCCGTATGTTGACATCACTACCGATACTCTCAAAAGATTCGGGATAAAAATTGATGAGACTGCAAACGGCTTCAGAATAAAAGGCGGTCAGACCTATCAGCCGCACGACGAGACTGTTGAAGGCGACTACTCTCAGGCGGCATTCTTCTACGTCGCAAATGCGCTCGGCTCGGAGGTTAGTCTCGACAACCTCAATACCAATAGCGTTCAGGGCGACAAACGGATTGTTGACATTATCCGCGAAGCCTGCGATGAAAACGGCGTGAAAGGCTTCCGTGCGGACTGCTCGGATATCCCCGACCTTGTACCGATACTCGCAGTGCTCGGCGCTTTCGGAAGAGAGGAATCGGTAATATACAACGCTGAAAGACTCAAACTCAAGGAGAGCGACCGTCTCTCCACAACCGCGGAGCTCCTCAATCAGCTCGGCGGAAATGTCAGAGTTACCGACGACGGACTTATCATCACCCCGACAGGCAATATGCACGGCGGTGTCGTGGACAGTCACGGCGACCACAGAATAGCTATGGCGGCGGCGATAGCGGCTTTGAACGCAAACGGAAATGTAACAGTAAGAGATGCGGGAGCAGTAGAAAAGTCCTATCCCGATTTCTTTAAGGATTATGCAGAACTCGGAGGTCAGGCAAATGTCATCATTGTGGAATAGCAGAATCTCTTTTTCAATTTTTGGTGAATCACAGGCATCTGCCATTGGTGTCACTATTGATAATCTGCCTGCGGGTGAATACATAGATACCGACGAGCTCACGCGCTTCATGTCGCGCAGGATAATCAAGTCGGGGTCGTTTTTGTCCTCTGAGGGCGGACTTGTTATGCCGCATATACTCTCGGGTGTGAGCAACAACCGCACAACAGGCAAGCCGCTTTTCGCATACATTCAGAATATCCCCGAGCCTGTCAAGAAGGAAACGGAAGGCTCTCCTCGTGAAAGGGTCGGCAATGCCGATTACACGGGAGTTGTAAGATACAGGGGCTTCGAGGACGTTAAAAAAGCAGGCACCTTCAACTCAAAGCTCACCGCTCCCCTCTGTTTTACGGGAGCTATCTGCGGTCAGATACTCGAAAGACGCGGCATCTACACGGGTGCTCACGTCTATCAGATACACAATATCAAGGATAACCCGTTTGACCCTGTTGCCATCTCAAGGGACGCTGTTAGAAGCGTGAGAATGAAGGACTTCCCTGTCATAAACGACAGAAAGGGCTGGCTCATGCTTGAGGATATCAAAAAGGCAAGCGAGGCTCATGAGACCCTCGGCGGCACTATCGAATGCGCTTCGGTAAATGTTCCGGCAGGTGTCGGCTCGCCTATCTTTGACGGTCTTGAAAACAACATCGCTCAGCTCATTTTCGGTATTCCCGGAGTCAAGGGACTTGAATTCGGAACAGGCTTCCGCTCGGCAAAAATGGTCGGAAGTCAGAGCAGAGACAGCTTCTATATAGACGACCACGGTCATTCTGTAACAAAGACCAACAATCACGGCGGTATACTCGGCGGTATCTCCTCGGGTATGCCTATCACTTTGAACGTTGCTTTTCAGCCGCAGGATACGACCTTTGAAAAGTACGACCCCTGCCGTGTGCCTCAGTCAGTCCCCTGCGTTGAAGCGGCAGTCAATATCGCTCTGCTGTCACACATGGTCGATTACCCGAATTTCTGCTAAGGTGGATAAAAATGCTTGACGAAAATATTCATAAAATGGTAGAACACGCAAATACACAGATAGAAGATGTCCCCACGATAAATATTCTGCTGTGCTATCTGCTTTATAAGATAAAAAAGCCTATACAGCCAGACCAACTCTATGAGATCGCAATAGGCACGGAGACTATCAACTACTTCTATTATCAGGACTCCGTCAACTACCTCAAAAGCAACGGACTGATAAGGTCCGAGACTATCGACGGCACGGAATACTTTGTCCTTGAAAAGAAGGGCATTGTATGTGCAAAGCAGCTCAAGAGCTACGTCCCCAAGTCATACCGCGATAAGCTCGTCCTTGCGGCACTGCGTTATTTTGCGAAGATAAAATATGAGCAGGAAATAAAGATCGAGTACATACCGCTTGAAAAGGGCTATTACACGCACGTAAGGTGCCTTGACGATGACGAGTCCGACCTCATGGACCTCAAGCTCTTTGCTCCCGACATGACTCAGGCTAAGCTCATAGGCGAAAAAATCATGCTCAATCCCTCGGGATTCTACGGAAAGGTCATTGAGCTTGCACTCTCGAATACAGAAAGAGATTACGACCTCTCCGACAACTGATGTATTATGTTCCCCGTATAAGCAAATTCTTATACGGGGATTTTAATAAACCTCTCAAACCATAAAAAAGGAGTGTTAAAATGAAAAGAAAAACATGGGGACTCAAATCCACAGCAGCACTGCTTGCGGCAGGTCTGTTTCTGAGCTACGGAAACGGCTTGCCCTCGGCAGAAAACGCGGCTTCCGCTGCGGAGAGCGGAGACTTCGTCACATTCAACATCGACAAAAGCATAAACGGCGGTATCGCAGTAAAGGGAGTGGACATATCCTCGGTCATCGCCTGCGAGCAGTCGGGTGTCGTCTACAAGGACGAAAACGGTCAGCCGCAGGACATCTTCAAGACTCTTGCCGAAAACGACGTGAACTATATCCGTGTACGCGTCTGGAATCACCCCTACGACACCGAGGGCAACAGCTACGGCGGCGGCAACTGCAACACCTACAACGCCGGACTCATAGGCAAACGCGCTAAGGAATACGGCATGAAGCTCCTAGTTGACCTGCAATACTCGGACTTCTGGGCAGACCCCGACAAGCAGACCGAGCCAAAAGACTGGACAGGCTACTCGTTTGAATGGAAAAGGGACGCTGTATACAACTACACGGTGTCCGCTCTCACTGAGATACGGGACGCAGGCGCGGACATCGGCATGGTGCAGATAGGCAACGAGACAAACTGCTTCTTCTGCGGCACCAAGGACATGGACGAAATTGCCGAGCTTTTCAAGTGTGGAATTGCAGGCGCTCATGACGTTGACAGGAATATCCTCACTGCTGTGCACTTCGCAAATCCCTCGCTGACAAGCTACTATGAATGGTACGCTCAGAAGCTCAGCGAGCACAGTGTTGACTACGATATTTTTGCGACTTCGTATTACTCCTACTGGCACGGCGATACCAACAATCTCACATCAATCCTGAAATCTATCTCCGATAAGTACAACAAATACGTCATGGTCGCGGAGACTGCCTATCCCTACACCTCCGAGGACGGCGACAGCTTCGGGAATGCCGTATCATCGGCTTCGGACTCCAATATCATGAGGTATGACATCTCCCCCGAGGGACAGGAGAAGGCTGTGCTCGACGCATTCAGAGCAGTCGCGTCAGTAGGTCCGAAGGGCATCGGCGTTTTCTACTGGGAGCCTGCTTGGATAGGTGTCAGCGGAAATTCCTACTACGAAAACTACGAGCTCTGGCAGAAATACGGAAGCGGCTGGGCGACTGAGACTGCCGCAGAGTACGAAGCAGATGTCACTCAGGCAGGAGGCTCGTCATACGATAATCAGGCGCTCTTCGATTTCGACGGAAAGCCGCTCCCCTCTCTGTCGGTCTTCAAAAAAGTCCTGCCCGAGAGCAACAACTATATCCCTCACGATGAGCCCGAGGAGCAGTATATCCCCGGGGACTTCAACAACGACAAAAAGGTGAACTGCTTCGACCTTATTATACTGAGGCAGATGCTCACGGACGGTCAGCTCGGCAGTGACAAAAGAAAGCACGCCGACTTCAACAGCAGCGGAGAGATCGACGCATTCGATCTTGAAATGCACAACAGCTTCATTCTCGGAGATGTGAGCGATCTCAGCGGAAAACAGAGAGTTTACAATCATCCTGATAACATGAACGATCAAAAAGAAAGATAACAATTACAAGGAGGAAGCTCTGATGAAAAAATTTCTTGTTGTGGTAGATATGCAGAAGGACTTCGTTGACGGTGCTCTCGGCACTAAAGAAGCGTGTGCGATAGTCCCGACGGTATGTAAACGGATACGGTCGCACGAGGGCAGGATATTCGTCACCCTCGACACGCACTTCGATAACTACATGGAAACGGCAGAGGGCAGCAAGCTCCCCGTGCAGCACTGCATAAAGGACACAGAGGGATGGCAGCTTGATAAAAATGTTAAAGCTGCGCTCTCGGGAAAGAGCTTTGCACTTGTTGAGAAGAACACCTTCGGCTCGGTAAAGCTGCCCGAGCTTATCAGAAATACAGCAGGCGGAGACGACTTTTCAATTGAACTCATCGGACTTTGCACCGACATCTGCGTTGTAAGCAATGCTCTCATACTGAAAGCAAATTTCCCCGAAGTGCCGATAACTGTCGTTGAAGACTGCTGTGCAGGAGTCACTCCCGAAAAGCACGCGGCTGCCATAGAAACAATGAAAAGCTGTCAGATAAACATTGAGTGAGAAAGGAAACAGCCATGAAACTTGAGCCTATCATCGTATCACTGCTCGATACAGACCTTTACAAATTCAACATGGATCAGGTCATCTTCCACAAGCACACCGACCTCTGCGGTCAGTATTTCTTCAAGTGCCGCAACAAAGGCATTGTCTTCACCAAGGAAATGGAGGACGAGATAAACGCTCAGATCGACCACCTCTGCACACTGACCTTCAAAAAGGAGGAGCTTGATCATCTCCGCTCGATACGCTTCATCAAGGACGACTATGTGGAGTTTCTCCGCCTGTGGAGACCGATAAGGGACTACGTCACTGTCGGCAGAAGCGGCAATGGCGAGCTCACGGTAGAGGTGAATGGTCCGCTGTTTTCAGCAATGCAGTTTGAAATATTTCTGCTTGAGATAATCAACGAGGTCTATTTCAGAATGAACTTCGACTACGAAAAGCTCCGCCGCTCTGCTGAGGAAAGGCTCGATGCCAAGATAAAGGCGCTGAACGAAAAATACACATTCAAATTTGCTGAATTCGGATGCCGCAGAAGACTATCGCGCGAGTGGCAGGACGTTGTCGTTAAGCGGCTCGCAACCGAGACTGACAAGTGCATAGGCACCTCGAATGTCTACCTCGCAATGAAGTATAACTTGACTCCAATCGGCACCTATGCTCACGAATATGTGCAGATGTATCAGGGAATCGACAAGATACCGCTCGCTTTCACGAATTACTATGCCATGAAGGACTGGTACGACGAATATCAGGGCGATAACGGCACTGCTCTTACTGATACGGTAACGACCGACCTCTTCCTCATGGACTTCAATCGCTCTATGGTCAACAACTACACGGGTGTCCGCCACGACAGCGGCGACCCATACGAATGGGGAGAGAAGATGATAAAGCACTACGAAAGCTACGGTGTTGACCCCAAGACCAAGCTCCTGCTTTTCAGCGACAGCCTTGATTTTGACAGAGCTCAGGCGCTCTACGAGCACTTCAGGGACAGAGCAAGGGTCTCATTCGGTATCGGCACCTACTGCTCAAATGACACCGAGGAGGACGCTCTCAACATTGTCATAAAGCTCCAGTACGTAAACGGCAGACCTGTTGCAAAGCTGTCCGACACTCCGGGAAAGGCTATGTGTAGGGACGAACAGTATCTCGAATATCTGCGCAGGTCAGTGGAATTCAGACTCTCAAGATAAGCAAAGCACCGCAGAGGGATTATGCTTCGGGGTGCCTGCAAATGTGGATTTTCTCCTTATCTGTACCTATGAGGCTAATGGAGAGGATCCCGAGCTTGTGGTCTATAAGAAAAGGTAGTGTGGCAAATCCAAATTTATACAAACAAAAATAACTCCATAGCACTTCTGACCATTATCGGAAATGCTATGGAGTTTTACTTCTATATGCCTGTCCACAGGCATATTCTCATATAAATTCGACCTCTCCGCTGTCAAGGTGGTATATCGCAGGCAGGACCTTTAGTCCGTGCTCCTTTTCATCATTCTGTATCGTAAGACTTCTCTCGATCATCTCACAGCTGTGCTTGACATTCAGACGGCAGGCTTTGAACTCGTCCCTTTCCCCACCTATCGCCGCGGATATCTCGTCCGTTATATACTTGATATACCCGTCGGGCTCATGGTTCATTGCCGCGTCAACAGCTCCGCAATGGTCGTGACCGAGCACAACTATAAGACCTGTCCCGAGGTGGTCTGCGGCATATTCGATACTGCCGAGCTGGTGCGAGTCAATGACATTTCCTGCAACTCTTATAACAAAGAGGTCGCCGATGCCGGCCGAAAATATCAGCTCGGGAACAACTCTTGAGTCCGAACAGGTAATGATGATGGCATACGGGTGCTGACCATTCTCACTGAATGATTTTAGATGTGCCGCGGAGGTGTCCGACGTATACCTGTCGTTCCTTATATATTCACGATTTCCGCTGATAAGACGCTCCTTCGCGTCATTGGCACTTATTAAATATTCCTGCATCATCTTTTCTCCTGTCTACGCAAGGTCAACGAGCGAATCGTCCTTTTCGGTAGCCTTTTCAGCAGTAGCTTTTTCACCGTTTGACTCGGTGGGAGTCTCAGCATTTTCCGCCTTCTGCGACTCATATGACTTTACAAAATCCCTGAACAAGCTGTCAAAGCTGTCATAGCCGAGCGAATCCCAGTACATATCATATTTCTTGTCCTTATACTTGTCATAATATGCGGGGATAGTGCCGTCCGCGTTATATTCGGCAATTATCCGGTCGTCATTCCTTATGAAATACTCGAAATCGGGATAGACCTTAATGACAAACGCAACGTACAGCGAAAATATCACCGCTGAGATAACGGACGCAACTATCGAGACTATTGCCATTATCTTGCCCCTGCGGTGCTGTACAAGTGACATTATCGCAAATATCAGCGCTATCGGCACACATATAAAGCTGAGCAGACTGTTGAACAGCAGCAGATTCACAAGGCTGATTATCAAAGCAGCAACAGCAAGTCCTATACTGCTTTGCTTCGGGTCGGTATATTCGGTTTCGTTTGTAACATACTCGCTCATAACAATTCCCCCTGTTTGCTTTTACAGATTCGTTTCCCAGTTCCAGTTGCGTATTTCAAGCTCGTCAAGATTATACGGAGTTTTCTGGTATACACAGTAGTTTATCCAGTTTGAGAACAGGAGATTACCCGTACTTCTCCAGCTGAAAACAGGAACATTATCGGGGTCGTCATTCGGGAAATAATTATACGGTATCTGAATATCTATACCCTTGCTGACATCTCTGCGGTATTCATTTGCAATAGTCTCACGGTCATATTCGGAGTGACCTGTGATGAAATACTGTCTGCCGTTCTTATTGGCAACGATGTGAACTCCCGAAATATCGGACGATGTAAGTATCTCAAGCTGAGGTATCCTGTCAATGTCCTCGCGTCTGACCTCGGTATTCCTTGAATGAGGGACATAGAATATATCGTCGAAGCCCCTCAGGAGCTGACAGTTGCTCACCTCTGCCCTATGCGGAAAAATACCGAACATCTTCTGCTTCAAGGGATACTTCGGAATGCCGAAATGATAGTAGAGTCCGGCCTGTGCCGCCCAGCAGATATAAAGTGATGAGAAAACGTGAGTTTTCGACCATTCCATTATCTGCTTCATCTCATTCCAGTAATCGACCTCTTCATATTCGAGCAGTTCAACAGGTGCACCCGTGATTATCATTCCGTCATAGCGGTTATCCTTTATCTCGTCAAAGGTCTTGTAAAACTCCTCCATATGATACTCAGAGGTATGACGCGATGTATGCGATGCCATCTGTACAAGCTCTATATCCACCTGAAGCGGCGTATTACTGAGCAGCCTCATAAGCTGACACTCTGTCTCTATCTTTTTAGGCATGATGTTGACAATGACTACCTTGAGCGGACGTATATCCTGATGTTCCGCTCTGTCCTTGTCCATTACAAATATATTTTCCTCACTGAGCGTTCTGAACGCAGGCAGCTCAGAAGAAATTTTTATCGGCAAAACTATCTATCCTTTCCTTTGGTAAATCATGAAGAACGTTTGCACTCGCTGCAGCCGTTCATAAATCTTTCTATATTCTCGGAGATTATCTCGTCAGATGAAATGAATCTCAGCTTTCTGAGAGCTGTGAGACCTTCACTGTCAGCAAGCCTGAATTCAACGGTATTAATACCCTTTATCGTGCTTTTCAGCATTACCGAGCGCACAAGTCCGTCACAGAGCATGAGCTGTCCGCCGTCATCATAGGCATAGACAACGGTCTTGCTGCGCTCATAGGAATATGCGATATATCCGCAGACCTCTCCCCTGTCAAGAGCTTCGGTGATGTGCAGATCAACATCGCCTGCCCATTTACGAACGTCCTCATAGCCGCCCTCTGTAAGCTTTTCCTGTATCTCGAGCATTTACTTTTCCTTTCCTATCGCATTTCGGATAGCTTTCAGCTCCTCGGCAGTAAGCTCACGGTATGAACCCGGCTTCAGCATACCGAGCTTCAGCGGTCCCACGCTTACACGGCGCAGACGTGCGACATCAAGTCCTACCGCTTCGCACATCTTACGTATCTGACGATTTCTGCCCTCGCGGATAGTCATCAGGAGCACAACTCTCCCGGGCTCCTTGGTCTTGACAATAACTGTGGCAGGGAGCGTCTTTTTGCCGTCTATCTCAACGCCCTCACTGAGCTGTATTAACTGCTCATCATTGATGTCGGGACGGACAGTAACTCGATAGGTCTTTGAGATATGACGGCTCGGGTGCATTATGTCATTGGCAAATGCTCCGTCATTTGTAAACAGCAGAAGTCCCTCGGAATTGCGGTCAAGACGTCCGACGGGGTAAACTCTCTCCTCAACCTCTGTGAGAAGGTCCATTACACAGCGTCTGTCGAGCTCGTCGGAGACTGTCGTAACATAGCCACGCGGCTTGTTCATCATAATATAGACAAAGCTTCTCTTTCTCGGGAGATATATGCGCTCGCCGTCAATGGTGATAATGTCCTTGTTGGAGCACTTGTCACCGAGACTGACCGGGTGTCCGTTGACCTTGACCTTTCCCTTTGTGATAAGCTCCTCAGCCTTTCGGCGCGAGCAATAGCCGCAGTCGGCAATCATTTTCTGAACTCTTATTTTTTCCACTTCTTCACCGTTTCCTCTCAGAATACTGCTTTTATTATCCTATACAGCAGACTCGTCGGTCTGCGCTTATTTGCTTTTTTATCGGGCTTGCAATCAGCATCTTCACTCGCATACAACGGGACACGCTTGACTTCCCTGTCATTCAGAAGTATCGCAAGCTGAGCAAGCTTCCCGCCCTTTTTTATCGGCGCATACACAAATGGCGAAGATATGAGCTTAAAGCTGAAATCGTCACCTGCCGCCGAAAAGGATGTGACGTTCAAATCGTCCTCACAGGCTGTCAGACCGACCTTTTCAGTCTCCGCACCGACAACCTCTATGCTCATATCATCGGGCACTTCAACGCTGACAGTATTTACCGCACCGAAGGCGTAGTCATACAGCTTCATGTGGTCGTCCCAGTCGCTGCGGTCATTGAGCGTTACACAGATGAGGTCCTTGCCGTCACGCTCACAGGCTGACACGAGACACCGTCCCGCTTCGTCGGTAAAACCAGTTTTTACGCCGTATACGCCACCATACATCGACAGGAGCTTATTTGTATTTTTCAGCCACCGCTCATACGGCGGATTTCCAAACTCCACCTTTTTTGAGGTGCATGAGCAAATCTCACGAAAGGTCTCATTTTTGAGAGCCTCACGCGCAAGTATCGCCATATCATAAGCGGACGAGCCGTGTCCCTCGCCCTCAAGTCCCGACGGAGTTACGAAATAGGTATGCGAAAGCCCAAGCTCACGGGCTTTGTCGTTCATCATGTCCGCAAACGCCTCAATGCTGCCTGCAAGCTTTACCGCAGCAGCATTAGCCGCGTCGTTTCCCGAGGGCAGAAGCATTCCGCAGCAGAGCGCATATTTTGTGACGATATCGCCCTCCTGCAAGCCCATTGACGAGCCCTCGACCTTTATCGCTTCGCTGTCCACGACAAACGGTTCATAGAGTCCGCCGCTTTCAAGGCACAGCAGAGTCGTCATTATCTTCGTCGTGCTTGCCATAGGGAGCTTTTCGTCCTCGTTGAGACCATACACGATCTCACCTGTGTCCGCGGAGATAACAACAGCCGCTTTCGCTGAAATTTCGTGGACTGCCGCCGCTTCTACACCTATGCCGTCCGATACATTCAATAATATAATTACAACAGAAATAAGAAATACAAGTTTTTTCATTCCGCATACCTCCATATATCCTATGGATATGCGGAAAAACTCCGTCTTATGTTCAGTCAGCCGTTACTTCCTCTGCAATTACCTCTTCGTCAGAGCCGCCCTTCTTCTTGCCGATAAAGCTTGATATCTTATCAACAACTCCGGGGATATTTTCAACGACCTTGCTTATCGGGTCGTTTGAGGGTTCAGCGGAGACCATTTTAACTGTTCCGTTCGGGAAGATGATGAGGAATCCCTCGGGCTTGATAGATACTCCTGCACCTGCACCGCCTCCGAAGAGGTTTTTCTCATACTTTGAGGGTATATCCGAACCGCCCGACGCAAAGCCGTATGATACCTTTGAGATAGGAATGATAGATGTACCGTCGTCAAGCTTTATCGTATCACCGATAATTGCATTGACATCAGCCATTTCCTTTACCTTGTCCATTGATATACCTAAAATTTCATTGATAGAACCACTGTTTGCCATATCATTACCTCATTTCAGTTATTTCTGCTCTGCGGCAGTTTTCTTTGATCTGCTTTTTGCTATTTTATCAGGAATAAATACCCTGAATACGTATGCTCCTATGAACCATATGCCCGAAAGCACGAATGTCCCGAGACATAATCTCACTCTCAGCGAGCCGTCCCACTGACTTTTTTCTATCGCAAAGCCGCACCTTACGTCTACGGTCTTGAATCTGACCGTGAACAAGCGGCTCATCTGCGCCAGAAGATTGTATAAAGCTCCGCTGATACGTCCGTAATTCACCGCACATTTGTATGCGTCGGTATCAGAAATTATGAAGTCGATGTAAATGTCCTCAAGATGTATACCTCTGAAAATCTTTGCCGCCGGATTTTTCGCGCACGACCAGATATTCAGCAGTTTTTCGAGCTTCTCTCCGAGCGAGCCGCCCTTTTTCTTCTCTTCCTTTTCATCATCATCGGGCGAGCTATCCTCAGCTTCGGAAGTCTTATCAGCAGCAGGCTGTTCCTCCTTCGGTTTTTCCTCGGGAGCAGTCTCAGCAGCTTCGGACTTAGTATCCTCCTGTACCTTGCTGACTTCCTCGGAAGTCTGTGAGCTCTCGTGAGTCAGAGTCCCCTCAGCAGTTTCCGCTGCTTTAGTTTTTTTCTTTTTCTTCTTTTGCTTTCGCTTATTTATCCAACCGAGGATTCCGCCTTTGTTGGAATCAAGTATGGTTATATACGCATATTTTACCGAGTATTCAAGCTTCTTGTCAATGAAGCTCACGTCGGCAGACACGGGAAGTACAAGCAGCAATACGACCAAGCCGAGAATGACCAGCAAAATTATCAATAGTATTTTCAGAACGATCATCACTGCTGCTCCTTTCGTTAGTTTTTATTCGGAAATATCGTCCGTATCCTCGTCCGCAAGCTGTGCCGTTACCTCCGATTCATGCGGAAGCGGAGGGAGCTCGGAAATGGAATCAAGTCCGAAGCATCGCAGAAAATTCGACGTTGTCTTATACGCAAGCGGTCTCCCGGGGACGTCAAGCCGTCCCGCTTCTTCAACAAGTCCCTTATCAACAAGATTATTGATTACGGACGAGCTGTCTACACCGCGGACATTCTCCACAAAGCCTTTTGAAACAGGCTGATTATAGGCAATTATCGTGAGAGCCTCCATTGCCGCGTTTGAAAGAGGCGTGTTCCTTTTAGTCTCGATAGCGCGGCGTATATGCGGAGCAAATTCCTCACGAGTGCACATCTGATAGCTGCTCTCGAGCTTTTTTATGCTCAGACCGCTGCCGCAGTCGTCATAGCGCTCATTCAGGAGCTTTATCATTGCAGGGAGAGTTCCCACATCGGTATCGCTCGCCTCTGCAAGCCGAAGCACTTCAACAGGTTCACCGCTCGCAAACAATATCGCTTCTATCGCGCCGAGCTTATCTTTGATCTCCAACTCTTTCTCACTCCGTTCTTTCTGCCCTTAAAATATATCATGGTGTTATCGTCACTGATTTTGATCCTGCCCGATTTTGTGAGCTCGAGCACCGCAAGGAATGTCGCAACTCGTGCCGAGCGCTCCTCCACTCCGTTGTAGAGCTTGTCCATTGAGACCTCTCCCGTGGTGTACAGCTCGCGGAGTATATGCACTACCTTTGAAAGCACAGAGACTATCCTGCGCTTCACGACGTTATTTATCTTACTCTCGATATGGAGCTTCTGGCTGTTTGTTTTCAGACTTTTTGCCGATATGCCCGAATACGCATTCAGGAGCCATATCGGGTCGTGCACCAGTCTGTACGTCATGTCAGCCTTTATCTTCATCTGCTCACGGACAAAAATATCTCCGCCGATATTCATGTCGGCAAGTCTGACAGCTGCCTTCTTGCAGAGAGAATACTCAATGAGGACTCCCTCCAGTTCCTTCTTCATATGCTCCGCCTCCTCGGGCTGAGGAAGCAGTGAAGCAGTCTTTATATAGACCAGCCTCGCAGCCATTTCGAGAAACTCGCCTGCAAGCTCCAGATTTTGTTCGTGAGCTTGGTCGATGTACAGCATATACTGCTCAAGAAGCTCCGAGATCTCAATATCGCAGATATTCAGCTTGTGCTTTGAGATAAGGCTCAGAAGAAGGTCGAGCGGTCCCTCAAAGACTTCAAGCTTATACGTAATGTTCTCCATATTATTTACCAAATACCGCAGGCACCCATGCCGCTGTAAACGAGAGCAGGTACTGGAAAAGTCCTATAAGCCAGCCGAGCGGGTCAAATGTGCCGTTGGTGAGCTCTCCGCAGAAGAAGAGTGCAAAGAGTATCACGGTCGATATAGTATTTATCCTCTGGTAGTCACGATAGTACCAGTTGTGGAACTTCGGTCCCGCAAGCTGATTAAGCACCTGAAAGCCGTCCATTGGCGGAAGCGGAAGCAGGTTTATGACTCCGAGGCAGACATTTATCTGTTCAAGAATGATGAGGATTATCGCTACGCTCAGTGTTGCCTTTCCGAAAATCGAAATATAATTGAGTATTGCAACAATGTTCAGGCACACAACAGCATAAAGGAAATGTGTGAGCGGTCCTGCAAGTGATACAGCAATAACGCCCTTTCTCATGTCCTTCATTCTGACGAAGTTGATCGGCATGGGCTTTGACCAGCCGAAGCCTATGAGCATTATCATCAGCGAACCGAGAGGATCAAGGTGAGAGAGCGGATTCAATGTAAGCCTTCCCTCGCGGTCAGCAGTGTCGTCGCCCATTTTTCTCGCAACAAGTCCCCTGACAACGTTCGTGACAGGCATGACGAGCAGAAGCATGAGCAGTCTTGAAAAATATTTCAGAAAATCTCTTATATCCATACATTACCTCAAATTATAAAAATATACAGTTATACAATATTAATTATACTACATTATTGATTGTTTTTCAAGTCATATTCGGTATTTTTTACTATCAAAAAATTTTTTTGATTTTTTTTCAAAAAAGGCTTGCATTTTCTGACAAGTTGTGATACAATATTATTGTTGTATTTTTATAAGAATCTTAAGGAGGTGCAACCTAATGGCAAAATGTGATATTTGTGGTAAGGGTGTTACTTTTGGTATTAAAGTTTCTCACTCACACAGACGTACAAACAGAACATGGAAGCCGAATGTTAAGCGCGTAAAAGCTGTTGTCAAGGGTACTCCTTGTCATATTTATGTTTGCTCAAGATGTCTCCGTTCAGGTAAGGTTGAAAGAGCTAACTAACATTCAGTCAAAAAAATCGGAGTCTCATGCGAGGCTCTTATTTTTTGTCTTTTTACAGGAACAATAAGGGGAAAGCTCCGAATGCAGAGCCTTCCCCGTTTTTCATATTCATTTTTTAATGTGATTTACTCAACGGTAACGCTCTTTGCGAGATTACGCGGCTTATCAACATCATATCCCTTAGCTACGGAAATATAATATCCGAGAAGCTGGAGTGGAATTACCGACAGGCTTCCTGCAAAGTGGCTGTCTGTC
>ONNL01000066.1 GCA_900319195.1 uncultured Ruminococcus sp.
ACAACTACAACTTCATCATCTGCTCCCGTGACCACAACAACTACCTCAACAGTTCCAACTCATTCTGCATTTGAAAAAATACAGGGAGAGTCTTATGATGAGGGCTACGGCATATTTGTTGCTGATACAAGCGACCCCGCTGCTGCTGAGAGTGACGGCGGAGTTGTCGGCGATGTAAACAACGGCGATTACGCAGTTTACAAAAATGTGGACTTCGGAAGCAAGACCGCACGCAGCTTTACCGTAAGAGCGTCGGTCGTACAATATAATGTAAATGCGGCAATAGAGATCCGTTCCGACAGCCTTGACGGCACACTTTTAGGAAAGGTCTCTACACCATATACGGCAAACTGGAATAATTTCGAGGATTCATCCTGCAATATAAGCAATATCTCAGGCGTGCATGATATTTATCTGGTCTTTAAGGGAGACGGTTCATTACCGCTTATCAACCTTGACTATTTCAGTTTCAGCACAGATGAGATACAGACAACAACCACTACCACCACATCTACAACTACAACCACTACAACAACAACCACCACAACAACGACCACCGTACCCTCTCTCACCCTCGGAGATGTAAACGACGACAACGCAGTAGATTCCTCAGACGCTGCTCTCATACTCAGACAGTACGCACTTGTACAGGCAGGCAAGGAGGGTATCTTCAACGAAAAGCAGAAGGCTGCTGCCGATTTCAACAACGATACCAATATAGACTCTTCCGACGCGGCACTTATCCTCAGATTCTATGCCGATAAGCAGTCGGGCAACACACTGTAATAATGCATTTATCTGTTGCACAAGCGACAGGATAAAATAATAATTTTTCTGAAAGGAAATGATGATCATGAAAAAGTATGCTATCAACAAACTAACCGCCCTCCTGGCAGCAACCACCCTCTCGGCTGTTACATTCGCAGGTATGTCTGTAACTTCCGCAAACGCTGCAGAAAAGACTATCGCTTACACTCAGTCTGAAGGCTCACTCTCAACCGATAACGACGGTATTTCACTCAGAAGAAATATCTACAACATCTGGACTTCACCTCAGATCCAAGACATCAACGGTTCTACAACTGTTGAAGAGTACATCGCTGTTGATTTCACAGTAAGCGGTATCGGCGATGCTTCTGCTCTTGATGACGGTTCACAGTTCTACGCATGGATCGCAGGAAGTGTCGGAACAAACTCTCAGTGGACACTTGCTGACGCAGGCGATAACATCACAGCTATCAACGGCGACGGTGACTATACAGTAACTATGCCGCTCGCAGATCCTTCTGCAAGCATCGAATGCCTTATTCTCCAGACAAATATCAATATCTACGCATTCGGCGGCGATGTTTCTGCTACAACTGCCAACCTCACTATCAACAGCATCAAGACCGTTCAGAACGCTATCCTCGGAGACGTAAACAGTGACGGCAGCGTTGATTCATCTGACGCGGCTCTTATCCTCAAGGACTACGCTACAGTTCAGGCAAACGGCTCAAGCACACTTGATAAGTCTATTGCTGACTTCAACGGCGACGATGCAGTAGATTCCTCTGACGCAGCTCTTATCCTCAAGGCTTACGCAGACGCTCAGGCTCAGAAATAATCGTGGGTTTATTCGGGGGGGGGACTTTCTGAGGAAGGCTTTGTGCCAACAGCACCCCGTACCCCCCCCTTTTTCAAAGACTTTAAGCTGAAAATTCCCCATATATAGCGCTCTTAGTCTGTTAAGACGGCATGGTCATGCTGCGCTATATATGGGGAAAAATTAGGCTGACGCCCGGAAGCGAGTGAAGGGAAAGACTTCTAAGAATGCTCCTCTGGATAATAACATACGAATATATCAAAAAAAGGGAAGCTCTTTATTGGAGCTTCCCTTTTATTAATTCATTATATCTTTGCAACGATAAACGTCAGCTTATCAGTCGAAGTCATAATCGTCGTCATCGAAGTCATAGTCATCATAGTCGAAATCATAATCATCATAATCATCGTAACCGTAAGAAGATGATGATGCAAGCTCGTCGCCTAAATCTGCTATGCCCTCGTATAATCCATCTGCGCCTTCCTTAGCTGCATCTGCTGCTGTCTTGTCGTCGAAGCCGATGCCTGTGAGGAGGTTCTTGATGAAGTCCTCAACATCGTCCTTAGAAACATACTTTGTGAAGTCGATGTCCTCAAGTGAATCGGGGTCTATAACGAATGTATCGCTGTCAGCAGGGACCTCTACGTCAGCCTTATCCTTCTGTGTGATAGAAAGTGTGATCGTGCCGTAGTCTGTATCATCAAAGTTGATGTCGTAAGAGATCGCCTGTGAATCCTTTGTAGCCTTGAGCTCGAGTGTGATAGGATCAATGTCGGGGATAACAGCTGTAACTGTACCGCTTACAAAGCCCTTCTCCTCGTTTACGACCTCAAAGTTATCGAATTCGAGTGAGAATACGTCCTCGTCATCAGCGATAACATCGAGATTACCTGTGTACTTCTTGTCCTTCTCGTCAGCCTTGAGCTCTGCACGGAATAATTCCTCGTCGTCAGCCTCAAGATAAGCTTCTCCTCTTACCTTGTCGCCGTCCTTACCGATGATGAATCTGCCGTTGCCTTCCTCATGCTTGACCTCGAAGCCTCTGATAACGCCCTTAGCGTCAATGTAGGTCATGAGCTTGAATTCGAGCTCGTCATTGTCCTCGAGTTCCTCTGAAGCCTCGTCTATCTCGTCAACGAGCATATCAATTGTATCCTTGTAGTCGTCCTCATCAACAAGACCGACCTTATCGCATACGATGTCCTTGATAACATCGTCGTTCTTGAATTCCTTAACGAAATTCTTTGCAAGCTTTCCGATGAGCTCTCCGTCGAACTTGACAGTTGAAACTGAGAACTTCTGCTCGATGTCAAGAATGCTGATCGTCTCGCTGTTCTCTACCTCAGCACTGCTGCCTACTGTATCGTTCCAAACGCCGACATATCTTGCAACTTCCTTTTCGAGCTCTTCGGGTGAGAGATAGGACTTAGGATCCTTTACGATATCCTCGATAACGTCCTTATACTGCTCGAACTGCTGATACTCGTATGAAGAACCGCTCTCGTCAGCAGCAGCCTCCATCCAGCTTTCAAGCGGCATTGTGAGCCATGTCTCAGTGAGCTCGGGAATACGAGCGTAAACATTCATTGAGTCAAGGTCGCTGAGAACATCAAAGGTGATGAGCTGCTCGTCGTTGAGCTTTGCATATGTGCTGTACTGAGCTGCGCCCTTCTTTGAGTTGTAATCTGCACCTATCTCGATAGAACCGATACCCTCAACGATGTCGATAAGCTGCTGTGTCTCAGGTTCATCAACGCCCTCAAGCTCTTCTGTGAGCATTGACTTTACCTCGTCGGTAGGCTCATATATGAATGCTACATTTCCCTTTACACCATTCTCATAGTTATCAAGAGAAAGCTTGTAATCCTCGCTGATCTTCTTAGCAAGAGTTTCAGCATTTTCCTCATTTACCCATGCGTAATACTTTTCATCGCTCATGATGTGCTTTCTGACCTGATTCTCAACGAGCGGTGAGAAGTTGAATGCAGCGATACCGCCGCCTACGAGTACAGCTCCGGCAATACCTGCGCCGATAGCTATCTTTTTGCCCTTACCCTTCTTAGCAACCTTTTCAACACCTGAAACAGTGTTTTCAGGAGTCTCAGCTGCGTTTACGGGAGTGTTGTTATTGTTATCATTCTCGAACATATGTAACCCTCTCCTTATCATATATTATATTTATTATCAAGCTGTAATAATACAGCATGATCCCTACATTTTCATAATATCAAATAATTCATCAGAAGTCAATAAATTATCCGTTTTTTTGTTGTTTTGTATATTATTTGTAATAAAAGCTGCTTCAAATCCTTATATTTTAACCACTGTCTGTGATCGACAATTCATTCCTCAAAAGAAGCGATGTATAAAACAGACAGACACCGTCAATAATAATATCGGAACCTGTGGCTCCCAATATTCTGAAAAAGAGGTATTTATCATGGAAAACATGAAGAAAAACAGCCGTGTGAAGTGCACAGTATCACAGTGCAGACACAACATCACAGATGAAAACGGATGCTCTCTCGAATGCATCAGCGTCGGCACTCACGAGCCCGACCCTACCGAGCCCCAGTGCACAGACTGCAACTCTTTCGTGAAGAGATCGGATCACTGCTGCTGAATCCCTGCCCGAGCATTTCGGGCATACATATCCTTTGTGCAATTTCCATAAATCTAAGGTGTGAAATACAGCCTATTCAATAAATAATGGTATCAGCCCTTGCAAAAGCTGCGAAATTATAGTATAATGAATATGTGATAAATAATTCAGTCAGGAGGCTGATCCTATGTTTGATAAAACTATGACCTTTTCCGTCAATGAGGATAAGGAAGCAGAGCTCAAAAAGAACCTCACTATTGTTTATGACGCTCTCACCCAGAAGGGATATAATCCCGTCAATCAGATAGTAGGCTATATTCTCTCTGAGGACCCGACCTACATAACCACCTATAATAATGCGCGTAATCTTATCCGCCATATAGACCGTGACGAGCTCCTTCAGGTGCTTGTAAGGTCATATCTCACAAAGTAAGAGACGTTCTTCGGCAGTATAAGCGCACGGACAGGTGCGATACATGGTGCTGACATAGTCTTATCAAAGCGGCAGTTTAACTGCCGTTTTTTTCATGCAATAATTTTCCCCGTTCGTGCAATAATAGCTATGCGGAGGAAGCTCCGCAATCCGAAAAAGGAAAATGAAATATGAAGATCACAGCTTCTGCAGCAGCTCTTGCAGCCGCTGCCGTTATTCCGTGTACAGCGGTATATGCCGCCGACAATACGAAAATAGGCTACGGTCAGGGTACGGCTGTTGACAACAGAAACCGTCCCGAAGGAGCTGTTCAGTTCAATGACCTGTATGCCGACCTTGATGCCTACGCCCTCTCGGAAGATGAAAACAGAATAATCATCACCTTCGATCAGGGCTATGAAAACGGCTACACCGCGAAGATACTCGATACACTCAAAGAAAAGGACGTTCAGGCGATATTCTTCCTCACAGGCGATTATGCAAAAAAGGAAAAGGCGCTTGTAAGGCGAATGATAGACGAGGGACATATCCTCGGAAATCATACCATGAACCACCCGAGCCTGCCCTCTCTTTCTGAGAATGAGGCGCGCAAGGAGATCATGGACCTCCACAACTACGTCCTTGACGAGTACGGGTATGAGATGCAGTATTTCCGCTTTCCGTGCGGCGAATTTTCCGAGCAGACGCTCGAAACGGTCAGAAGCTGCGGCTACAGAACAGTATTCTGGAGCTGCGCTTATGTTGACTGGAAGACCGATGCACAGCCCTCTCCCGAGGAGAGCCTGCAAAAGCTCACAGATTCCGCACACGGCGGAGAGATATTGCTCCTGCACTCTGTTTCATCGACAAATGCCGAGATACTCGGTGATGTCATTGATTCCCTCAGAGCAAAGGGCTATACGGTCTGACGCTTTGCGGAGGAGTTCCCCAACTCCTCCGCTTACTTAATCCCCTTGTGCCGCATTTTTATTTATCCCCATAAATGCGGCACGTCCTATATCATGAGCAGATGAGCCTATCAGTCTTAAAATAATTCTGTTTTTTCATAATTACTGCCCTGCTTCCGTAGATGTTGATGTTGATGCGGATGATGTATTATCTTCAAGCGGAACATCTATCAGCATACTGTTGTCGCTTCCGACAACTTTAGGCATCTGACCGTTCCACTTTTCGATCTGTTTATAGGCAATGACCTTATCGGTCAGCGACTCCTCAAGAAGCTTGTTAGCGTCCGCCTGAGCCTGTGCCTCAGCAAGTATAGCTTCAGCATCGGCATTTGCAGCGATTACCTTCTTCTGAGCGTCGGTATTCGATATAACAAGAGCCTGCTCCTGTTCGGTCTTTGTCTTGAGGAGATTCTGCTCAGCTACCTGCTTAGCCTCGATAGCCGTGTTGAATTCCTGCGAGAAATCGAAGTTCACGATGTTGAACTTCTCTATGAATATCCCGTAATCGTTCAGCTTTGCGTCGAGAGCAGTCTTTACCTCGTCGCCTACCGCAGTACGCTCTGTGATGAGCTGCTCGGCGGTGTACTTGGCTGTGACAGCCTTCATGCACTCCTGAACAACGGGAGTTATAAGTATCGTCTGATAATCAAGACCCACATTCTTGTACATAGAAGGGGAGTTGTCCGCGACAAGACGGTAGTTTACAGCAATGGTGCTGCTGACTGTCTGGAGGTCTTTTGAAACTGCCGAAGCGGGTGTCTCATAGACCTGTATCTTGTTGGACATATTCTCGACCTGCTGTATGAATGGGACTTTAAGATGAAAGCCCTCTTGATAAGACATATCCGAGACCTTTCCAAGTGTGAGCACAACGCCCGTATTACCTGCGGGGACTATTGCCGTAGAGTTTGCAACGATAAGAAGCGCAACTGCTCCTATCACTATCCACTTTACGCCCTTGAAATTGTGCTTTACTGAGCCGTCCTTGTTGAGTTCCTGAAATCTTGCCATATATTTCTCCTTGAGCCGTTAAGCTCCGTACTTTTCAAAAAAATGCCCGAGGGAGATCTCCATTTCTGCTTTCACGCGGCTGCTGCCGTATGCCATGAGCATTGTCAGCATTGCCATGTGGAGCTTATCCTCATCTGAATGGATATCATCCTTGTGCTTTATCATTTCTTCACCGACGAGCCTGTCGACAGCGTCATGACCGTAATTTCGGTTTTCCTCTGCGATGAATATTATCTCGCACATCATATCATAAAGGCTTTCCTCCTTGACTATATCGTCCGAGGTATCCTCTACGTCACCGTTTATAATGTGCATGAGCTTTGCAATGTCGTCGAGCTTCATAGCTCCGCGCAGCATATTGATGATAAGCACACGAAGCACCTGCTGCTCCGAATACTTCTTGCTCCTTGTGGGAGATATCCAGCCGCGCTTTATCCAGTTCTGAATGGTCGAGCCTTCAAGGCCTGTGAGCTTTGAAAGCTGTGAGAGCGTAAGTCCGCCCGTCATGTCTATCACAGGTTTGATAACAGCCGTAAAAGCCTTATCTCTTGCCTGCTGAGTGTATTTTATAGTTGTACCAGGTATAAATCTGTTCATATTCATTTCCCCATTTTAAATGATGAAAAGATTATATCACAGGTTCATATGAACTACAAACCGTATAGCGTGACGTTTTCGGACGAAATCCGCTGTTTTCTAAATGTTATCTGC
>ONNL01000077.1 GCA_900319195.1 uncultured Ruminococcus sp.
AGCGCTCAGAAGCTCAATGTTGTGATCAGTAAATAAGTATAAAATGAAAACTCAATTTTTGTTTGGAAAATTTCAATAATTATTATTTTGAAAAACCATAAGAAGAGAGGGAATAATATGAAACTATTTGATGAGGACGGAAATTATGTTGGAGAGTTTGTAGAAGACTCTGCTCATGCGGTTGGCGATTTTACTCTTAGCGTATTTGAAAAATCTCTTATATTAGGATTCCTTGTTTGTTTTATTTCTCTTCCTATTGGAATTTTTTTGCTTGTTTTATCTGTAATAGTAAAAATAATCACTAAACTATTATTCTTACCATTTCGGATTCTGTGGTGCCCTATAGAGAATTTTCTGAATTCTAATGTGCTTTGTGATTGGTAAACAACAAAAATCAGCCGTATCCATAAATATGGATACGGCTTTTTCTTACAGTATAAAGCATATAAGTCCCGAGCAGCCGTCGTTGATAACACGTTCAAGCGTCTCCTGCAATTTCATGCGTGCCTCTACGGGCATTTTGAAGAGCTTATTATGGAGTCCCTCGTTCACAAGGTCGTTGAGCGACTTGCCGAAGATATTGGACTCCCATATTTTTTTCGGGTCGTCGTCGAAGCCGTCGAGCAGGTACATCACAAGCTCCTCGGACTGCCGCTCAGTTCCCACGATGGGACTTATCGTCGTATTGATGTCCGCTTTCATGAGGTGTATCGACGGAGCGGACGCCTTCAGCCGCACTCCGTACTTTCCGCCCTGTCTGATTATTTTCGGCTCCTCGAGGGTGAGCTCTTCCATTTCGGGCATGACGATACCGTAGCCTGTTGCCTCGACCTCCGCAAGTGCAGGCTCGATACGCTTGTATTTTCGCTTTATCTCGTTGAGCTCCATGAGAAGCGGCATGAGGTCGCTCTCGCTCTCTATTTCGATACCAGTTTCCTCTCCGAGGATCTTATAGAACAGGCTGCTGTCGAGCTCGGCGGTAATGGTCACGGAGCCTTTTCCGAGGTCGATAGAGGTGATGTCGGCACTCAGTATATGCGGACAGTCGGCGATAGCCTTGACAGCAGTTTCAGCCTCGCGGACAAGCTTTATATCCTTTGCCGCACTGCGAATGCAGTCGAGTATCTCCGTCCTCAGCCAGTGTCCCTTTTCAAGAGTGTTTATCCACCTTGCCGTTCTGATGTTTATCTCTTTTATCGGGAACGACCAGAGTATCTCGCGGATTATGTCCTTTATCTCCTCCTCACCGAGCTCAAGGCAGTTCACGGGAATGACCTTCGAGTCATATTTGTCCGTCAGCTCGGAGGCGAGAGCCTTAGTCTCCGCGGAATCGGGCGACTTCGTGTTGAGTATCACCACAAACGGCTTGCCGAGCTCCTTCAGCTCGCGTATTACCCTCTCCTCGCACTCGGCATATTCTTCACGCGGAATATCCGTAACCGAGCCGTCGGTCGTGACCACAAGTCCGATAGTCGAGTGGTCTGTGATGACCTTCTGTGTGCCGAGCTCAGCAGCCATGTTGAAGGGTATCTCCTCGTCAAACCATGATGTCATGACCATGCGCGGCTGTTCGTTTTCGATGTAGCCGACAGCGCTCGGGACGATATATCCCACGCAGTCTATGAGCCGCACGTTGAAGGACGCTCCGCCGCCGAGGTCTACTTCAACAGCCTCCTCGGGAATGAATTTCGGCTCGGTCGTCATGATAGTCCTGCCTGCCGCGGACTGCGGAAGCTCGTCGAGAGCGCGTTCTTTTTTGTACTCGCTTGTGATGTTCGGAATGACGAGCGACTCCATGAACCGCTTGATGAAAGTGGACTTGCCCGTGCGGACAGGTCCCACAACTCCTATGTAAATATCGCCGTTTGTGCGTTCAGCGATACTGCTGTAAATATCTTTAACCATGATATTCTCCTGACTTATGAAAATTGATTATATAAAGCTTCTCAAAGAACTATCGGAATGAGCAGCATACCGCCCTCTCCGAGCTTGTCGCCGCTGAGCTCGTTCTCCTCCATGACCGCTTCAACGCTCGTGCTGTACCGCTTTGCTATCTCCCACACGTCCTCGTTTTCGACTCCGAAATAGAGCTTTATCGCGTAGTCGCCGTCGCGCTGCTTCTTCACGGAATCGTCCGCGGCAATGTCTGTCAGCACCTTTATTCTCGAAGCGCTGCTGACCGATATATCGGCAGTTATATCCGCCTTTGCAGTGAGCGTGCCGTTGTCGGAGATGTTGTATGACACGTCCTTGACCTTTATCTCAGCCGTGATAGTGCTGTCCTCTGCCGCCTTTTTGTCGAGCAGTATCTCCTGCTCGAAAGCCTCGTCCCTCTCGGGCATTGATATCATGCCGCCTGCGTCCCTGACAGCCGTTGAATAGGTGAGCATACCGCTGACCGTGACCGCTCCGCCGTCGTCGCTGAGACGGGTGTTGATGTTCCTCGGAGTGCACCTCACCGCATACACCTTCTGCGGCATATCGTCGCCCTCGGCAAGCTTTGCCGTGCAGTGAAAGCTCTCGCTCGTAACATCGGGGAGCTGCTGTGCGGATATCTCCGTGCTCAGTACGTCGCAGGGATAGACCGTCGAGAATGCGTCCTGTGCGAGCATTACCGAAGCCGTCTTTACTGCGCGGCAGCCGAGTCTCATTTCAAGCTCACAGCGCAGTATCCTGTTTGCTCCGTTTTTGTCCGCGGAGGGCGTTATCTCGCAGCTTATCACCTCGGGTGTGACGCTTATCGAAAACGTGTCGTCGATGTCGGTGACGTCGATTATCTGACTGTACGGGACGGTGAATTCCATAGGCTCAAGCTGTCCCTCACCGTCGGTCTCGCAGGAGTAGAGCAGTGAGATTTTCACGTTTCCCTTCGCAAGAAGCTTTCCCGAGATGAGCTTGCACTCGCAGTCTGCAAGCGTGCAGCGGCAGCTCACAATGCTGAGTATATCGGGCTGTGCGGCATTGAGCTCGGTGTCGTCCGTCAGCTGTATGGTCTTATCGGAGCTCACCTTCACCGAGGCAAAGCTCACGGGCACTCTCCTGAGCTGAATGTTCATACCCTCCGCGTCCGAAATGACCTCGCTCTCCTTGTCGCAGGTCACGCATATCTTCACGGACACAGTACCGCGCAGGTCAAGGCGGCGCTTGTTGAGTGCACGGAAATTCACGTGGTCGGTCTTAGGGCTGAGCGTTACATCTGCCTTGTCGCACGCTCTGTCGAGCTCGACTGTCTTTGTGTAGGTCTGCTGCTGGGTGACGCACTGCAAAACGGAGCTGCTGTCGCCGCAGTAGAGTATCCTCATATCGCACCGCAGCTCATAGGTGAGCTTGCTGCCGCTCACGGAATAATCGGTTATAACGGGGACTGTCTCGCAGTGCACAAGGCGGAAAATATCGGGGTAATAGTCGGGGAGTATGTAATCAAGTCCGATATTCTGCTCCTGAACTCCGTCATAAATGCATTCGGATACGGGTATAGTCTCTCGTTTTATTTTCAGTTCCATATTGAAACCTCCTTAAAAATGCTTTATAAATGATATTCGTTTTTGCACGCGAATATGACTGCCGTGAATTTTCCGCGCATATCTTCACATAATAGCGTTGAGGTGATGTCATGGAACAGCATATCACAGGCTCGCTTGAAAGAGACCTCAGCATTATAAGGAACATCTCGTCGGGGTCATCGGACATACTTATAAACTGCTTCGTTACGGGAGATATAAGCTGTGCACTTATCTGCTGTGAGGGAATGGTCTCGACCTCGGTGATGACCAATCTTGTGCTCGAGCCGATAACGAGCATTCCCGCGCAGGAGAGTCCGCAGGCGCTCTCCGATTATATAAACACACATCTTCTGCTCTCGACCGACCGCCCGACTGTCACGGACTTCGGCAAGCTCTTTTCGCTTTTGTATTCGGGATTTGCCGTGCTCATCATAGAGGGCATTGATACGGCGCTCGCATTCGGAATTCAGGGCTATGCCTCGCGCGGAATTTCCGAGCCGTCGGGAGAGGCGAACATCATGGGCTCACACGAGGGCTTTGTCGAGACGGTGAGAACGAATATGTCGATGATACGGCGCAGGATAAAGACTCCCGAGCTTGTCATGGAGCTGATGAAAAAGGGCAGTCAGAGCAATACCGACATCTGTCTCTGCTATATGCGCGACAGGGTGCCGAAGGAGCTCATGCAGCGCATACGCAAGTCGCTCGACGGAATACGGCTCGAGACAGTCCTCACAACAGGCTATATCCGCCCGTTTGTAGAGAGCCGAAGGTTCGAGCTTTTCAGCTCGACGGGGACTACCGAGCGTCCCGACGTGCTCTGCTCAAAGCTCATAGAGGGGCGTGTCGCACTGCTTGTGGACGGTGTGCCGTTTGCGGTAGTGATACCGAAGCTCTTCTGCGAGAGCTTCCAGACACTCGACGACTACTCGTTCAAGCCGTACTATGCGACGTTCATCAGGTGGATAAAATACGCGGCATTCATAATTTCCGTGCTGCTGCCTGCCGTGTACGCGGCTATCGTCATGTATCACCCCGAGCTGCTCAACAGCACACTGCTCATGCTGCTTGTGGAGTCCGAGGAAAAGGCTCCGTTTTCGATAGTCACCGAGACCGCAGGCGTGCTGCTGATGTATGAGGTCATACGCGAGGCAGGCATACGTCTGCCCAAAACGGTCGGTGGAGCGGTGAGCATTGTGAGCGGACTCATAATTGGTGATGCGGCGGTCAGCTCGGGACTTATCAGCACTCCGCTCCTGACCGTTACCGCGCTCGCAGTGATAAGCGGCTTCGTCGTGCCCGAGCTCGACCCTGCCGTGACGGTGCTGAGGCTTGCATTTCTTGCGGCAGGAGGAATATTCGGACTTTTCGGCATAAGCATACTCGCCTGTGCGGTGCTCATCAACATCTGCTCGACCGAGGACTACGGCTTCCCGTATACAGCGCCGCTCTCGCCGTTCAGAAGCCGCGGCATGAGCGATACTGCCGTAAGGACGGGCATGAGGAATATGCAGGACAGGAATTTTACAGTGGAGGAATACCGTGAATAAACAGGAGAAGGTCTCGGCGGGACAGCTTGCCGCGCTGTTGCTGATAACGGACGTGTTCTCGCTTTTTTGTCTGAGGGGAGAGGTGTCGCTCGCAACGCTACTCGGCTTCTCAGCAGGGATAGCCGTGCAGGCGGCGCTGTCGCTGCCCGTCATAACGGCGGCAAAAAAAGAACTGCCCTTCGGGAAGGCAGCAAAGGTGCTCATATTGATATATCTGGTACTCTGCGGCGGAGAGATATTCGCAATGCTGTGGGACACCTCAGAGGTCATATATGTTCCCTCCGAGAGCTCGGGCGGACTTGCAGGGCGGTTCATGATCGCAGGACTTGTCGCACTTGTCTGCCTTTACGCTTCGTCGGCAGGTCTCGGAGCACTCTCAAAAGCGGCGGTCATCGCGGCGGCAGTGGGAGCGCTGTGCGTTGCGGCTGTCACCGTGAGTGCGTTCATCTCTCCCGAGTGGGAGAACATGAAAAATATAGAGAACCACCGCGGATTTTTCGGGGAGCTTCTGCGCGCCTCAGCTGTCAGCGGCGGACTCGGCTCGTTTGTTTACCTGCTCGGCAAAAGCAAGGGGAGCAAAATAAAAAATGCAACGGTCTACTTCACGGGAAAGCTCATAACTACGGTAGTTGTGCTCTGTGTGACAATGCTCGTAGCAGGCGGCATAATGGAGGTCACGGACTTCCCTGCGGTCACGGCGGCTCAGCTCTCACAGCCGTTCTCGGTGCAGAGGATAGACTCGCTGTTCCTTGTGGTATTTGCCGTGTTTGCGGTATTTGCAGCGGCTGTGCAGTCGGTCTCGGCGGCGGAGATACTGAGGGAACTGCTCCCGAAATTCAAGTATCTTCGGAGCACGGCAGTCCTTGCACTTATGACGGGTGCGGCATTCATCTTCACGGCTGACGGGCGGCTCTATCCCTATGAGGCGGCGGCTGAGGCGGTGATACTGCTCGCTGTACCGATAATGACACTGTGCGGAGGTGAAGAGAGAAAATGAAAAGGTTTATCTGTATTCTGATGCTTGCGGCATTGTGCACATCACTGTACGGCTGTAATTCCACGGGCAGAGTCCACGACAAAGGCTATCTGCGTGCCGCGTCGATAGGGAGCGGCAGTCTCACACTCTCATTTTTCTCTGAGGATAGGGTAATAACCGCGAAGGGCAGTTCACTCAATGAAGCGCTTGCAAATGCGGAGGTCAAGCTCGGGAAGAGGATAGTCACAGGCTATACGGAGCTTGTCCTGACGGGAGATGAGGAGAACTGTGATACGCTGTGCTGTCTGTTGAATGAGTGGAAGGTGCCGCCCTCATGCCTTATCGTCTGCTGCGGTGAGGACGGCGGAGACATACTCGCGGAGACCGATACGGAGACCCTTGCCGACTCCGTGCGCTGTGCGAGGTCGCAGGGGAAGGTGCCCGAAAGCAACATAATAACCGTCCTCACGGAAATGCTGAAAAAGGGGAGTGCGGACACAGCACAGCTATCATCTGACGGCAGACTCTCAGTGGGAAGGCTCGGCTGTGCGGAGTGACTGCACATATGATTTCAACGACAGAAAACGAAAACCTTTCTGAACGTGCGGTTCGGAAAGGTTTTTATATTTGGGTATTCTGATTTTCGCGCGGCTCATATCAGTACCACGGTCAACGGACAATATTTCGGCTTTTGCGTTTGGCTATGTCGGCGTATTTTTTCTTTGTGGCAAGACCGCCGCGGATATGCCGCTCCTTTTTATTCAGCTCGAGAATATCCCTCACCTGCGTGTAGAGCGCAGGGTCCTCCAGCCTGAGCCTTGAACTCACGTCCTTGTGCACTGTGCTCTTGGAAATACCGAATTTACGGGCAGTCTCACGCACGGTCGTCCTGTGCTCGACTATGTATTTCCCGAGGACCTCCGCCCTCTGTAACGGCTGTATTTTCAAGTTTATCACTCCTTTTTCGATTTGCTTCGTAACATTATATGAGAAAAAAGAACGATAAATTCCCGATATTGACCTATTCACACAGCACGCTTTTACATGAGAGCTTGGGTGTGTGGATTTTCGGGGGAAACCCTTTCCTAAAACTTTAGTTTGAAATCTTATCCCAATATAGCACTATTGTCAGTTTTAAAAGACCGCAAGTCTTTACGAGTGCTATATGGGGATAAAATTTAAGCGGGTATTCAAAATTTCAGGTGGTTATTCAGCATAATGGCGTTCGCATTTGCCTATGATACCACAAACTCTCAGTCTGTCAAGACTATACAGAGCGCCATAAAT
>ONNL01000148.1 GCA_900319195.1 uncultured Ruminococcus sp.
GACGTCTTATAAGCTCCTCTACGCAGCTAAAGCAGCTATTACCCGATAGTGACCTATCGGATAATAGAGGAAGCTTAAAAAGGGTTTTCCACCGATAAAAACATATTGTGTGCAAATACTTGAAATATCTGTAATTAAATGATATAATATGAATATCACACAGCATTCATGATAAATCGACACAAAACTGGGGATGATAACTATCAAAAAGCGAAAAAGCTTTACAATAAAAAACAGGATAGCTCTCCTTATCATTTTCTGCATTGCCGCCCTCACAGCCGCAAACATCATCGTGACCTCGGGAACACTGAACGAATGGCTCACCATACACGCAGCAGAGGAGATGAACACCTTCTGTCGCGAGCAGGGTGCAGACTTAAACAAGGAGCTGCTTCGTATGGAGGACCCCGTCAACTCCCTCGCCAGCTGGACAATGGACAAGGTGAAAAGTGCGGACGAGCTGAAAAACGATCAGGAAAAGCGCGATGCTCTTATAGAGGAAGCCGAGGACATACTCCTCTTCATGACGGTCGATAACGAGTTCATTCAGAGTGTCTATATGCACTACACCATTGACCTCACGGGAAAGACCGACCGCAACGAAGGCGCATACTATACCCGAGGCGCTAACGGAGAATTCGAGCTGATACCGTTTACACAGGCGGAGATAGCCGACGACCCCATGTCTCAGTACTGGTATTACGACCCAATTGAGAACAAGGCTCCGATGTGGACTAAGCCGTACTACGAATGGAGTATCAACGACCACCTCATCTCTTACGTGAGTCCCGTCTGCGTTGACGGTGAGCCAATTGCAATAATCGGCATAGATTGCAGCTTCAGCCGTATGGTAAGGCAGGTCGACAATATCCGCTATCACGCAACGGGATATATGTATATGAAGGCAGCGGACGGAAGTGTCCACTATCATACTGATTACCTCGACGACAAGGATATACACGGCGACGAAAAGGATAACGTGCAGAACGGCGAGGAGCTCATGACCCAAAAGGATACGGGCAGAGCGCTTATCCGATATAAATTTCACGGCAGAGACCGCGTTATGACCTTCATAACGCTCCGCAACAATATAAAGTTAGTCCTCTGCGACAGCTATGACGAGATATTCCTTGCAAGGAACAAGACTATCGCTATAAGCCTTGCTGTATCGCTCGGGCTTGCACTGCTGTTCGGTTCGCTTGCACTGCTTATGGCATCACATATCACAAAGCCGCTCAACCGTCTGACCAAGATAGCTATACGGCTTAGCGACGGGGACTATAACGTCATCTTTCCCGATGAGACCAACGACGAGATAGGAACTCTCGTGCGCGTGCTCAAGACGGCTGTTTTAAGGATACACCAGCGCTCTAACGCAATGAAGGAGCGTAATATCGAGCAGGAAAGGCAGATAGAGGAGAAATCCATTCTGCTTTC
Organism: uncultured Ruminococcus sp.; assembly: GCA_900319195.1. Classification (GTDB taxonomy): domain Bacteria; phylum Bacillota; class Clostridia; order Oscillospirales; family Ruminococcaceae; genus Ruminococcus. The sequence goes on from ONNL01000148.1 coordinate 1,438, forward strand.
GGAGCAGAGCAGCGAGCTTCTCTCTATGAGGAATATCGCATATATCGACTCGCTCACCCACGTCAAGAGCAAGAAAGCATACGACGACACCGTACAGCGTCTTGAAAAGCAGATAGCCACAGGTACGGCGGAATTCGCAATTGTCATGTGCGACCTCAACTACTTGAAGCGGATAAATGATACGCTCGGTCACAAGGCAGGAGACGAGGCACTTATCAGAGCATCAAGAATGATATGCCGCTCGTTCCCGCTGAGCTCGGTATTCAGGATAGGCGGCGACGAATTCGTCGTTATACTTACCGACATGGAATACGACGAGCGCGAAAGACTGCTTGAGGAATTCCGCATAATGCTTCAAAATGAGGTACTCAGCACCGATAATATCTTCGATAAGACCTCTATCGCCTTCGGCTGTTCGGCATTCAACAGACAAAAGGATACCTCCTTCGCGGAAGTGTTCGAGCGCGCCGACAAGGCTATGTACGCGGACAAGTGCATCATCAGAAAGCGCGATAATATTGAGGGGAGATAAAAAAAGCAGTCCGCACGGCTGTCAATAAGATAAAGAGAACCGCTGTCAGTTCAGTTTAAGAGCTGACAGCGGTTATTTCATTTCAAGCTGTACTTATCAATTTCAAATATAGACGACTCCATATCTGTATCAGCAAAGCCATAAAATTGCTCATTCATGACATAGAGCAGCATATATAAAGCGGCAAGCGAATCAAGGACTTTTTTCAGATTTGCAAGCTCATAATTATAATTATTGGTCCCATCCGTTAATTCGGTGCGTGCGTGCTTGATCTTGTTAAAGCGAATGACCAAAGGCACAGAATTCGAGGATATGACCTTACATAAGTTCCGTCATTGCAACGCTACAATTTTGCTGAACATCGGAGTTGACTTGAAAGTTGTATCGGAACACCTCGGTCATTGTGATATAGGTGTTACAGCCAACATTTATGCTGATGTCCTGAAAAGCACGAAAGCAAAGGTGGCAAACCTTGTAACGCTGAAATTAGAGGGCGAAATAGGCAGTAAAGACCAGATAAGTACCAAATAAAAAATGCCTGCTCCCGAAAGCTCGGAAACAGGACATTTGATAGTGTGTTTGATTATCTCTTGCTGTTTACCCCGAATGTTCGGCTAACCCAGAACTGGTATTCAGGCATCTTCACTTAAAATATCCTTTTCTTCAAAAAGTGCCGTAGATACGGTGAATATTTCATGCTCAGGAAAGCACTGAATCGCACTAAGGAAAGCACCATTTCGCTTCACGGAAAGCACCAGCGCGCAACAAGGA
>ONNL01000065.1 GCA_900319195.1 uncultured Ruminococcus sp.
TCCTTCGACTATTGTTTTCGTAGGTGACAGGGCATATATCTTCCCTGATGATGTGCTGTGACGAACAGGAGCAGGACGGAAATGATATAAGAATAAAAGCCGAGCATTAAGAGCTCGGTTTTTTACTGTCTGGTCAGTCTTTTAGTTTAAATTAACACTTTATCTATTGTTTTTTATGTAAATATCGTGTATAATAGATATAATAATTTATATGTCCAGACATATAAATTGCAGGACACAGACAATTGATATAATATGGTATGGGGTGAGATATAATGCTGCAATTATCAATACAATACAAGAACAGAGATGACTTCTGTGAGCAGCTTAGATCTGTGAAGGAACAGTTTGTCTGTGAAGGGTATAAGGATATACTGTTTCATCTTTACAGCGGGGTATTCGATGAGAGCTTTCTCGTGCAGGCTGCCAATGATATTTGGGAGCGCTTCGGGACTGAAAACATTATCGGCACCATGAGCGCAGGCGAGATACAGGAGGGGCGGCTTATAGAAAAAAGCCTACTGGTCTCTGTGCTGATGTTCAAATGCACGTCGATAACAGTCCACAGGCTCGGAAGCGTTATAGGCAATGAGCAGGAGACAGGCAGGACGGTTTGTCGAATCGCTGACAGCACAGATGAGCTGAAAGCCGTTGAGCTCATGCTCCCCGGTACACGTATGCGTACAATGGTGCTCTTTGAGGAGGCAGGAAAGTGCGGCAGGGATATTCGCTTCTTCGGCGGCTATGCAGGCGGTCATTCTATGGCTTCGGACGAGCATTTTGTCTTTGACCACAGAGGCTTCTATTCGGACATGATATTCATGGTCTGTTATGCGGGCAGGGACTTCCATATTGACGTGGACAAGTCTGTCGGCTGGCAGACGCTCGGAGCCGCATTCAAGGTGACAAGTGCCGACGAGAACCGCCTTATCTCGATAGACGGCGCTCCTGCCGCTGACCTTTACCGAAAATATATGCAGATAGAAGCTGACGAGAGCTTTGCTGAGGAGACCTTTGAGTTTCCGCTCATGGCAGAGAAGGACGGTGAGGAGCTCCTGCGCCATACCATAAGCGTTGAGGACGACGGTACGCTCGACCTTGCAGGCTATGTTGAGGAGGGTATGGATATTTACCTCTGTTACGGTGTCCCCACTGATATTGTTCAGAAGGTGGACGTGCGGCTCGAGGAGATAAGCACCTTTAAGCCCGAGGCTGTCCTGCTGTATTCGTGCTCTGTGCGAAAGGCGTTCTGGGAGAGCTTTGTCGATATTGAAATGCTGCCGTTCCAGCAGATAGCCTATACCACGGGATTTCATACATGGGGCGAGGTCGGGAGAGACTACGCAAGCGGCAATATCTATGAGTACAACATCACTCTGCTCTCAATTGCTATGCGCGAGGGAGAATGTCCGCAGGGCGAGCCTGTTTCGGTTCGGGTAGATGATTCAGCGCTCAAGGGGCAGGCTTCGCTGATAAAGCGCCTGACTAAGCTTGTCAATGCGACAACAACAGAGCTTCAGCACGCCTATACAAATCTCAGCATGATGAACACAAAGCTGCAAACGATAGCCGATCAGGACGGTCTTACCGCACTCTACAACCGCCGCAAGATAGAGCAGATAATTACGAAAAGCTATGAGTCCGATACGGCTTCGGGACTTATCATGCTTGATATTGACCACTTCAAGAACATCAATGATACCTACGGTCATGCCGCAGGAGATGAAGCTCTCATCACGACAGCAGATGTTATGCGTGCGGCTGTAAGACAGGTGAATGGTGCCGCGATAGGTCGCTGGGGCGGTGAGGAATTTATGATACTTCTCCCGAACGTAAATGCTGTGCAGTGCTGTGCCATAGCCGAGCAGCTCAGGCAGGATATAGAGTCCCATTCGTTTGCGGACGTGGGACAGATCACGGCAAGCCTCGGCTGTATCATGCTGGAGAAGGAAGTTCCGCTGTCTGAATTGTTTATCCGTGTGGACAGTGCCGTTTACAGCGCTAAAAAAGCCGGCAGGAACAAGGTGATACAGAATTGAAAGAATCCTCACAACAAATGGAGGTCAACATATGAACACTGAACGAAAAATTCGTTTTTATACGCTGTTAAAGAAACTGCTTTCACTGACACAGATAGTAAATCAGAAGCCTGATACCGACGGGATTGCAGCCATTATGGACGAGATAGGTCCGATGTTTCGACTGTCAAAGGGTGTGACGCATTTTTACCGCAACCCCGGGGATGAAAAGAACGGGATAGGCGAGACAATATGTACATTTGACACGGGCAGGGAAGGACATCCTGTACATACCGTCCGTTTCGTGACGCGGCTTATGTCCATTTCCACAATGACCGTGTACATGACTGATGATGCAGAGCCGCTGACTGAGGAGGAGCTTTCCAACGTTGACATCACCATGCGGACAGCCCTTGCATTCCTCAGCCGCAACAGATTGCAGGATATTGCGGAGCAGCTTGCCTTTTTTGATGATGCGGGCTTTCGCAATACACGTAACCTTTTCCGATATATTGCATGGAAAAACAGAACGGGCGATTTTGACGGCATGGCAGCCGTGAATTACAATCTCCAGAATTTTTCGCTTGTCAACAAGGAGTATGGCAGAGAGGGCGGAGATATCGCTCTCATGGAGCATTACAAGCGAGTTGAGAAAATCATCGGGGAAAACGGCATAGTTGCCAGACTCGGCGGAGACAGCTTTGTGTGTATCTGTGAGCAGGCAGACCTGCCAGAATTGCTTGAATTTTTAAATGAAGCAAATGTGCTCGTGAACAAGGAAGGAGCTACGTCACGAATATCAGCCTATGTCGGCGTTTATCAGATACCGAACGGGACACTCATCAGTAATCCGGGCGATATTATGGGAAATATCATAAATACCTGCCAGATAGCAAAAACGGGCATCAACGGAAATATCGTGTACTTTTCCGATATGCTGCTCTCGCAGAGGGAACGTGTACAGCGCATTCAGATGATGTTTCCCGACGCTCTGCGGAACCATGAGTTCTGTGTGTTCTATCAGCCGAAGGTGAATATTTGCACAGGCGAGATATGTGGTGCGGAGGCGCTGTGCCGATGGTTCCATGACGGCAGGATAATTCCGCCGATGGACTTTATCCCCGTCTTAGAGGAAAGCAGCGAGATATGCAAGCTCGACTTTTATATGCTCGACTGTGTGTGCGGACATATCCGCAAGTGGCTCGATGAAAAGCGTCATGTCCCGAGGGTATCGGTGAATCTTTCCAGACGGCATATGACGAATCCGAAGCTCGTCAGCACGCTTATCGAGATAATCGACAGGCATGGGGTGCCGCATGAATACATCGAAATGGAGCTGACCGAGACCACGACAGATGTGGAGTTCAAGGACCTGCGGCGTGTTGCGGAGGAGCTTCATGAGCAGAACATTCATACCTCGGTCGATGATTTCGGTATGGGATATTCGTCCTTGAATCTTATCCGTGTTGTACCGTGGGACGTTCTGAAAATCGACAAAGCCTTTGTCCCTGTCGATGGTGAATCGGAGGACAGCACACGCAGCGTCATGTTCCGACACGTTGCTCACATGGCGAAGGAGCTGGGACTTGACTGTATCGTTGAGGGCATCGAAACCAAGGAGCAGCTCAACTATCTTCGCAAAAACGGCTGTGAAAAGGCGCAGGGCTATCTGTATGACAAGCCGCTGCCGCTTGAGGAATTTGAAAAGCGGCTGGATATGGTGCGGTATACGACCGTTGTGCCGTAACAAAATGAAAAATGCCGAGGTAAGCAGTTGCCTCGGCATTCTCTTTGTCATTCCCGACAGTACAAAAAGAATAAGCGATATAAGTGATTTGAAATCCGAAATCCAAAACAATTTTTTATTCAGATATTAACAATAAAAGCGCCGAATGATCGGCGCTTTTATCATATATAATATTTGGTGCCGCTGACCGGACTTGAACCGGTACGCTTTTAAGGGCGAGGGATTTTAAGTCCCTTGTGTCTGCCTATTCCACCACAGCGGCATCAGCTTTAATATTATAGCATACTATCAAAAAATTGTCAAGTAAAAAGCTGTAATTTTTTCTTCCATAAATTATAGGAACATATTTTCGATAATCCCTTGACAAATGACGAGAGCAGTGGTATAATATAAATGGAATTAAAATTCCACTTTGAATGGGGGTGTCATAATGCAGCATAAAAAGGCTGAGAATATCGAGCTGCTGCTCTCCGCGATAGAGGAGATAAGCCGTGAAACTCGCCGCTCACCGACAAATGCCGAGCTCGTGAGGGCTACGGGACTCGGAGCAGGTACGGTGTCACGTTACCTTAATTATATGAGCGAGCAGGGAATGATAGATTTCGAGCCGCGGCACAGGCTTGCTGTCAGAAGGGAAAATTCCGACGATAATACCGAGCCTGTTGCGATAGTCGGACGTATCGCCTGTGGTCTGCCTATGGACGCGAAGGAGAATATCGAGGGATATATAAGGCTCCCGTCGGTGCTGCTCGGCAGCGGCACCTATTTTCTGCTGCGTACATACGGCGACTCGATGACCGAGGCAGGTATCGACGCAGGTGACCTCGTCCTCATCAGACAGCAGGAGTATGCCGAAAACGGACAGATAGTCGTTGCCATGACGGATGACGGCGAGACGACATTGAAGCGCTTTTACAGGGACGACGAGCACAGGCGGGTGATACTTCACCCCGAAAACAGCTCAATGGAGGACATAGTCCTTGAAAGCTGCGTGATACAGGGAATAGCCTGCAAGATAATCAAAAATGTGAAATAGCCTTGAGAATGGAGGAGGAATATGTATATCGCAATAGACCTTAAATCGTTTTATGCGTCTGTTGAGTGCGTTGAGCGCGGACTTGACCCGCTGACAACAAACCTTGTCGTAGCCGATAAGAGCCGCACCGATAAGACGATATGCCTTGCTGTTTCTCCCTCGCTGAAGGCATACGGTATTCCGGGTCGTCCGCGGCTTTTCGAGGTCGTGCAGAAGGTGGGCATGATAAATGCCGAGCGCAAGCTCAGATCGCGCAGATACGGCAGGCGCGGAAGCTCCTATGATGATACGCTCCTGAGAAAAGACCCCGATGTCATACTCGACTATATAACGGCTATCCCTCGTATGTCGCTCTATATCAAGTACAGTACGCGAATTTACGGGATATATCTGAGGTATATCTCGCCCGAGGACATACACGTCTATTCCTGCGACGAGGTCTTTATCGACGCCGCTCCCTATCTCAGCATATATAATTGCAGCGCAAGGGAGCTTGCCATGAAAATGGTGAGGGAGGTGCTTGCGGACACGGGCATAACCGCAACGGCTGGCGTAGGCACTAATATGTATCTCTGCAAGGTGGCAATGGACATAGTTGCGAAGCATATGTCTGCGGACAGCGACGGTGTGAGGATAGCGGAGCTTGACGAGATGAGCTACCGCGAGAAGCTGTGGGAGCATACTCCCATGAGCGATTTCTGGGGATTCGGCAAGGGCATAACATCAAGGCTTGAAAGGCTCGGACTGCATAACATGGGGGACATCTGTGTCCAGTCCGAGAAAAATGACGAGCTGCTGTACAGGGAATTCGGCGTGAAGGCGGAGACTATAATTGATCACGCATGGGGCTTCGAGCCGTGCACTATCGCGGATATACGCGCGTATAAGCCGAAGAGCAAGAGCATGAGTCAGGGACAGGTGCTCCCGTGTGCATACAGCTCTCATCTTGCGTATATCATAGTCAAGGAAATGACGGAGAGCCTTGTGCTCCAGCTTGTCTACAAGAGGGTGGTGACAGACCAGATAGTCCTGAATATAGGCTATGATGCCTCGTATATCCCGTATTCATACAGGGGAGAGATCACCACCGACCACTACGGGCGGAGCGTTCCTAAGTCCGCACATGGATCAACAAATTTAAAATATACGTCATCGACAAGGAAGATAGTCCATGCCGCATTGGAGCTGTATCGCCGTATAGTTGACTCGGGACTGAAAATACGCAGGATAACCGTCACCGCAAATCATATCATTGACGAAAATGATGTCCCCGAGGAATATATGCAGCTTGAATTTTCGAGCAGGGTGGACGAGATGATAAAGCAGCAAGCCGAAGAAAATGACAGGGACAAGCGCGAAAGACGGCTTCAGGACGCTGTTATCGACCTCAAATCGCGGTATGGACTGAATGCTGTCATGAAGGCTGTCGATTACGTCGAGGGTGCTACGGCTATACAGCGAAACGGACAGATAGGAGGTCATCGGGCATGAGGGCGGAATACAGGGAGATAATCGGTCATGAGCATCATGTTTCGGCATTTCGCTTTCCGATGTCAGCGTGGAGCAGAGCGGCGCAGTTTTCCGAATTTAAGGCGCTCGACGGACTTGACAGCGAGGTGAGCGAGACAGCGCGTCTCACGGACTTCTTTGACGAGCTCGACGAGGACTGCATGGACAGGATAAACCGCTCACTGTCGGCGCTTATGACAATGGAGTACTGCGGACAGATGGTCAGTGTCACTTATTTTAAGGAGGACACTAAAAAGTCGGGCGGAGCATTTGTCGATTATTCGGGGACTTTCAAGTATTACCGCGCCGACACCGACGAGCTTATATTCACCGACGGCTTTGCACTGAGGATAGGCGATATTGCCGAGCTTGAATTATCAGGTTAAATAGCTTTTTAGGTGGTCGGCACGGGTTGGCGTTTGCGTATTTGCTCACCCTCACAAACACGATAGTCTGTAAAGACCGCCGCCTGCAGCGCTTGATTTAGTCTTGACAGACTGAGTGTTTGTAGTATCATAGGCAAATGCGAACGCCACTTATTGCAAAAACACTCGAAACTTTGAATACCCAATTATCATAATAATTTCCACTTATATATTTTTTTGAACGTGACATAATACTATCACGGCATCAAAATCAAATTTAAGGAGATTTTACTATGAAGGGTGAATTTACTCAGAAGGGCAAGGAAGCTCTCGAAAGATTTAAGATGGAGTCAGCAAGCGAGGTAGGCGTAAACCTCAAGGACGGCTATAACGGCGACCTCACTTCAAGACAGGCAGGCTCAATAGGCGGACAGATGGTCAAGAAGATGATCGACGCTTATAAGATGCAGTAAACAGCGATTTATCGGGGGAAACCCTTTTGAGACAAAGGGTTATCCCCCGAACCCTTTTCCTAAAACTTTAGTTTGAAATTTTCTCCCTATATTGCACTACTCTCAGTTATGAAAGACGGCTTAGTCTTTACGAGTGCCATATAGGGAGAAAATTCAAAGCAAAGCCTTCGGGCAAGAAAACAGAGAAGTCCCTTATCACAGAGAACTTCCCTCAATAAAGCGTATTATGCATCTATACGGGTCGCGTACCGATATAGGTGCTTTTTGTTTATAGTAACGGTGCGAAAAGATTCAGTATAGAACCTGCGATTTTATAGCGGAGCGGACGCTTGATGCAGTCCTCCATGGTTATCCGCTGAGAAGCCGCGATAGTCTTTTCAAAATCTGCCTTCATTTTTTTAATAACGGAACAGCCGTAGAGCACAGCCGCGCATTCAAAGTGCAGGTAGAAGCTTCTGAAATCGAAATTGACCGTACCGATAACGGCGATGTCGTTGTCGGCAATGCAGGTCTTTGCGTGAATGAACCCGGGAGTGTATTCGTATATCTTCACTCCTGTTTCAATGAGCTTCGGATAGGTGTTCCACGCCACCTGATAGGTGTACCACTTATCAGGGATATGCGGAGTGATTATCCTCACATCTACGCCCTTTTTCGCGGCAAATCCGAGAGCGTCTATGAATTCCTGATCCAGAATGAGATACGGAGTAGTAATGCAAACGGAGTCCCTCGCGTTGTAAATCATATCGAGATAAATGGTCTTTCCGACGGGCTCATTGTCGAGGGGAGAGTCCGAGAAAGGCTGTACATAGCCGTCACTGAAGAAATTGGAGAATGCGCTGTTATCCACGATGAAGTCCTCACATTCGTTGAGCACCCCTGCGTTATCCCATAACTGCATAAACATAACAGTGAAATTCCACACAGCAGGACCCTTTATCATGATAGCGGTGTCCTTCCAGTGACCGAAGCGCTCCTTGCGGTTGATATATTCGTCCGCAAGGTTTGTACCGCCTGTGAATGCCGTAACACCGTCGATAACGATTAGCTTGCGGTGGTCGCGGTTATTTTGTACGGAGGAGAGGAATGGTCTGAACGGATTGAATGACAGGCATTTCACACCGCCCTCTCTCAGCGGCTCGAAAATTTTCGAGGAGTTGATGACACCCGTACCGATTCCGTCGTACATGAAACGGACATCTATGCCCTGCTTTGCCTTTCTGATGAGTATTTCCGAGATCGTGTCGAACATATACCCCTTTGTGCAGATAAAGAATTCGAGGAAGATGAACTTTTCAGCCTTTTCAAGCTCAGAGACGAGAGCTCCAAACTGCAATTCGCCGAGGGGGAAGTATTCGGCATAGGCGTTCCTGTAAACAGGGTACAGACCGTAATCAGCGATATATTGGGCAATGTTGGAATAATCGGGATAAATCTCCGAAAGCTCGTTGAAGGTCTCCTTGTCCTGACTGAGATAGTCCTTAGCCTGCCCTCTGTATTTCTCCTCGATGACCTCGGGGAGACTCTGCGAGACCTTGTAGAAAATATATGTGAGACCGCCAAAAAGCGGCAGAAAGCTTATCAGGATTACCCATGCCATTTTGTAGACGGTAGGCTCACGTCGGTTGACTATCCATATCATGAGGACTATGTCGAGCAGTACGAGGAAGGCATAGACAATGTAGTATTTTTCGCTCAGATTATAAACGCTGAAA